>NCFD01000046.1 GCA_002281005.1 Acidocella sp. 35-58-6
GAATATCCTGCTCGTCAGACATGGCGTGAATGACGGAACCCGCCGCCAGGAACAATAAGGCTTTGAAAAAAGCGTGGTTGATGAGATGGAACATCGCCACCGGATAAGCGCCCAACCCGGCGGCAAGGAACATATAACCAAGCTGCGAACAAGTAGAGTAAGCAATGATGCGCTTGATATCGTTCTGCACGCAGCCCACCGTACCCGCAAACAAAGCCGTGGAGGCACCAATAACCGTGACTACTTCCAAGGCAACCGGCGCTGCATTCAATAACGGAGACATCCGTGCCACCAAAAATACGCCGGCGGCAACCATGGTGGCAGCGTGAATGAGCGCAGAAACCGGCGTGGGGCCTTCCATCGCATCAGCTAACCAGGTGTGCAGGAATAACTGCGCGGATTTACCCATGGCGCCAACGAACAACAAAATACCGATGACTTCGAGCACTGGAAAACTGCTGCCGAACAAATTGTAATATTCCGATGCATGTGCGGTGACACCTGCAAATATCTCATCAAACGAAATGGTGTGAAAAACGAAGTAAGTGAGCGCGATGCCAACCGCGAAACCGATATCACCAACCCGGTTGACGATAAACGCTTTGATCGCCGCCGCATTCGCCGCTGGCCGTTCATACCAGTATCCAATCAACAGGTACGAGACGAGCCCCACACCTTCCCAGCCAAAGAACAACTGCAACAGGTTGTTCGCGGTCACCAGCATCAACATGGCAAAGGTGAATAATGACAGATAGGCAAAAAAGCGCGGCACGGTTTTATCGTGCGCCATATAGCCCACGCTATAAATATGGATGAGCGCGGAGACAAAGCTCACCATCGCCACCATCACCAGCGAGAGCATATCCTGGCGCAGTGTCCAATCCAGCGTGAAGTCGCTCACCGCAATCCAGGTGGCAATATGCAGCGGGGCCTGCGTCACACCTGATTGCACAATCTGGGCAAAATCCATCACCCCGGCGACCGCCGAAATGCCCATGAACAAAATACTGGCCGCAATGGAGAGCTGCTTGCCCAGGAGCGGCCGGAACAACCCAGCCAGAATGGCGCCAACCAGCGGCGCGAAAACGGCGATTAAGGTGAGCATATCAACCCTTCATCAATGTCACGTCCTCGACCTCGATCGAGCCACGATTACGCGAATAAATTACCACAATCGCCAGCCCAATAGCGGACTCGGCGGCGGCAACGGTGAGAACGAACATGGTGAACACCTGGCCAACCATGTCATGCAAGGCGCCCGAAAACGCGATGAAGTTAATGTTAGCGGCAAGCAGAATAAGCTCGATCGACATCATGATGACGATGATATTCTTGCGGTTCATGAAAATGCCGAACACACCGATCACCATCAGCAATCCGGCCACCACCAGATAATTTGAAAGGGCCACTTGCATCACAGCACCTCCTCAGTCGGTGCGGGCATTTTTGCCCCCTCGCCCAACTTTGCATTCACCATCCGCATTGTATCCGCCGGCATCCGCGCGTGCTGCAAGTCCACATTCTGCCGCTTACCGCGATTCCGGTCACGCAAGGTCAGCACAATTGCGCCGATCATTGAGACCAGCAAAATCGCCCCCGCCATCTGGAACAGGAAAATATATTTTGTGTAGAGCAACGAGCCCAGAGCCACCGTATTGGTCACATCTGTAGGCGTCGGCGAGAGGCGCAATAAATTTGCTCCCGGCGATATTGTCCAACTCACCGCCACAAAGGCTAGTTCAGCGAACAATACCAAACCAACCGCGGCGCCGATGGGTGCATAACGCTGAACCCCTTCACGTAACGCCACAAAGTCCACATCGAGCATCATCACGACGAACATGAACAGCACCGCTACCGCACCGACATAAACGATTACCAGCACCATTGCCAAAAACTCAGCTCCGGCCATCAGGAACAGCACGGCCGCGTTGATGAAGGCCAGGATGAGGAACAACACTGAATGCACCGGATTACGGCTGCTGACCACCATCACCGCTGATGTCAGCAAGATGGCCGAAACGATATAAAATAGAATATTTGCGATCATGTGCGTTCTACCGGTACGGCGCGTCGAGTTCGAGGCGCTTCGCGAGTTCAGGCTCCCATCGGTCGCCATTCGCCAGCAATTTCGCCTTATTATATAGCAACTCCTCGCGGGTCTCAGTGGCAAACTCGAAGTTGGGTCCCTCAACAATCGCATCCACGGGGCAGGCTTCTTCGCACAGGCCGCAATAGATGCATTTGGTCATATCGATGTCATAACGCGTGGTGCGGCGCGACCCATCATCACGCGGTTCGGCCTCAATGGTGATCGCCTGCGCAGGGCATACCGCCTCACACAACTTGCACGCAATGCAACGCTCTTCACCATTCGGATAACGGCGCAGCGCGTGTTCGCCTTTGAAGCGCGGGCTGATGGGGTTTTTTTCAAACGGATAATTGAGCGTGGCCTTCGGCTTAAAAAACGCTCGTAACGTCAGTGCCATGCCCGAGACGATCTCGGCCAGCAACAGGTCGCGTGCCATACGGTCCAGGCGCATCAGCCCGCGCTCCTTATATGTTCAAACATTTGGCAACCATCCAAAAACTTCCAAAACGCCAGCGACCAACACCAAATAGCCCAGCGAAATTGGCAAAAATACTTTCCAGCCCAAGGTCATCAACTGGTCATACCGGTAACGTGGCAAAGTGGCACGCACCCAGATAAACACGAACAGGCACGCGAAAAGCTTTATCAGGAACCAAAAAACCCCTGGCACCCATGTGAAGGGCGCAAACGGTAATGGCGAGAGCCAGCCGCCGAGGAACAGCACTGTTGTGGTGGCGCTAATCAAAATCATGTTGGCGTATTCACCGAGGAAAAACAGCGCAAAGCTCATCGCGCTATATTCCACGAAAAACCCCGCGACGATCTCGGTATCACCTTCCGCCAGATCGAACGGTGCCCGGTTGGTTTCGGCTAGGCCTGAGATGAAAAAGATCACGAACATCGGGAACAGCGGAATGGCAAACCAGATGTGCTGCTGCGCCATCACGATGTCATTAAGATTCAAACTGCCAACGCAGATCAGTACCGTGACAATCACGAACCCCATTGAAACTTCATACGAAACCATTTGCGCGGCACTACGCAGTGCGCCGAGAAAGGCATATTTTGAATTACTCGCCCAACCCGCGATGATAATGCCGTAAACACCCAATGAAGAAATAGCGAGCAAGTACAAAATACCCACATTGATATTCGCAATCGCCCAGCCATCATTCACTGGGATCACAGCCCAGGCGATAACGGCCAGACCAAAAGTGATCATCGGCGCCATGATGAATAACACACGGTCAGACCCGGCCGGGATGATGGTTTCCTTGAACATCATCTTCAGCGCATCAGCGAACGGTTGCGCCAAGCCAAACGGACCCACCACATTCGGCCCTTTACGCAACTGAATGGCCCCCATCACTTTGCGCTCGGCGTAAGTCAGATACGCAACACCAATCAACAGCGGCACAATCAACGCCAGAGATTTTAGCAGCGTCAGAATGACGATGCCGAGATCGGTGTTAAAAAACGCCATCATTCTGCGGCCTCCGCCTGGACGCCGTAATGCGCCGCCACACAGGCCGCCATCGTGGGGCTGACCCGGCTGATCGGGTCGGTCTGGTAGTAATTATGTACCGCATTCACGAACGGCGCCGACCCCATGGGAGCGCGAGAGGCGGGCCCTTCAACATTAGTTCCGGCCAATCTGCGAACTTCGCCCAGTTCTCCAAAAATAGGGTTTAGCTTTACCAGCCTGGCCTGCAGTTCAGCAAAATTGTCGTACGGTAGCGCATGACCGATATACGCGCTGACCGCCCGCAAAATCCGCCAATCTTCACGCGCATCACCCGGCGGGCTAACGGCCATGAAGCCAAGCTGGGCGCGACCTTCGGTATTCACATAAGTGCCAGGCTTTTCGGTGTAAGCAGCACCTGGCAGAATGACATCGGCGCGGGCGGCACCGGCATCACCATGGTGGCCCTGATAAATCACGAAGGTCTCAGCACCAATTTTAGCCGTCTCGAACTCGTCAGCCGCTAGCAGCCACAGCACATCAACGCCGCCAGCCATCATGCCAGCAATATTCTTGCCTGCGGGACCTGGAACAAACCCCAGATCGAGGGCGCCAACCCGCGCCGCCGCCGTATGCAGAACATTGAAACCATGCCAGTCGGCGTTCAGCATATCGAACTGCACCGCCAGTGACCACGCCGCTGCCAAAACCGCTGCGCCATCGTCACGCCGCAATGCGCCTTGGCCCACAATGATCATCGGTTTCTTCGCGGCTTGCAACTTATCAGTAAAGCTGCCCAGCGCCCTCAGGCTCTCAGGTCCCGCACCCAGATATTCAAAACCGTAGGTTAAATCAGCTTGTTCGCCAATCACGGCAACCGGCATCTGGCCGGTCATCCAGCGTTTGCGAATCCGGGCGTTCAACACCGGCGCTTCACGGCGCGGATTGCTACCAACAATCAACAACGCATCGGCCTCTTCAATCCCGGCGATGGTGGTGTTGAACAGATAAAATTCCCGGCGTGATGCATCCAAAGCCGCACCATCCTGCCGGCAATCGATATTTGCCGATCCCAGGGCGCTCATCATGTCCTTCAGCGCCAACATGCTCTCGGCATCACACTGGTCACCGGCCACCGCGCCAATCCGGTCGCCTGGCAGGTTTTTCATCCGGTCTGCAATAACGGCAAACGCTTCTTCCCAGCTTGCTGCGCGCAACTTGCCATTTTCACGAATCCAGGGGCGATCGAGGCGGCGGCGCTTCAAACCATCAACGGCAAAGCGCGATTTATCACCGAGCCACTCCTCATTCACCGCGTCATTCACGCGCGGCAAAATCCGCAACACCTCAGCTCCACGAGCATCAACCCGAATACTCGCGCCAACCGCATCAAATACATCCACACTATCTGTCTTACGCAGTTCCCACGACCGCGCCGTGTAAGCGTAAGGCTTCGAGGTCAGCGCCCCCACCGGGCACAAATCGACCAAATTCCCGGAAAGTTCCGAACTCAACGCCTTCTCAACATAGGTGCCCACCTGCATTGATTCGCCACGCGCGGTTGCGCCCAACTCCGGCACACCAGCAACTTCGGTCGAAAAGCGGATACAGCGCGTGCAATGAATACAGCGCGTCATCGTGGTTTTTACCAGCGGCCCCCAATCGGACGCGCCAACCGAGCGCTTATTTTCATCGTATCGCGAATAGCCACGCCCATACCCAACCGCTTCATCCTGCAAATCGCATTCGCCGCCCTGGTCACATATCGGGCAATCAAGCGGATGGTTGATCAGCAAAAACTCCATCACACCACGGCGGGCTTTACGCACCATTTCCGTGTCGGTTTTAATCACCATGCCATCACCCACCGGCTGCCCGCATGAGGCTACCGGCTTCGGCATTTTTTCAACTTCTACCAGGCACATACGGCAATTACCGGCAATCGAAAGCCGTTCATGGTAGCAAAAACGCGGAATTTCCTTGCCGGCTGCCTCGCAAGCCTGCAGCACGGAAGAGCCGTTGGCGACCTCGACTTCGATACCGTCAACTGTCACTTTTGCCATGATTTATTCCGCCGCCATGGGAGTTGCGTTACGCTTTTGGTAGTCGAGAATCCGCTGTTCCACCAAGGGCCTGAACGCCCGCAGCAAACCTTGAATCGGCCAAGCAGCAGCATCGCCAAAGGCACAAATCGTGTGGCCTTCTATCTGGCGCGTTACCGTCTCCAATAAATCGATTTCAGAGAGTTCGGCTGTACCATCCACCATCCGTTGCATCATGCGCATCATCCAGCCGGTGCCTTCACGGCACGGTGTGCACTGGCCACAGCTCTCATGCTTAAAGAATTTGGAGAGCCGCCAGATGGCCTTAATCACGTCAGCGGATTTATCCATCACGATGACCGCACCGGAGCCAAGCCCACTGCGCACATCCTTCAGGCTATCAAAATCCATCAAAATCGTATCGCAGGTTTCCTTGCCCAAAATGGGCATCGAAGCCCCCCCCGGAATGACCGCCTGCAAATTATCCCAACCACCACGTACACCGCCCGCGTGTTTCTCGATCAAATCCTTCAACGGCACGCCGAGTTCTTCCTCAACGTTGCACGGATTATTCACATGGCCGGAAATACAGAAAATTTTAGTGCCGGAGTTTTTCGGGCGTCCAAGTGCCGCAAACCACGGCGCGCCACGACGCAAAATAGTCGGGATCCCAGCAATGGTCTCAACATTATTCACGGTGGTCGGGCAACCATACACACCCATCGCCGCCGGAAACGGCGGCTTCATGCGGGGCATGCCTTTTTTGCCCTCTAGGCTCTCCAGCAACGCCGATTCCTCGCCGCAAATATACGCGCCCGCTCCGCGATGCACATGCAAATCGAAATCGAACCCGGAACCCGCCGCATTTTTACCCAGCAACCCCGCCTCATAGGCCTCAGCAATCGCCGCGTTCAGCCTCACCGCCTCATTGTAATACTCACCGCGGATATAAATATAGCCGGTATTGGCACCCATCGCGAAGCCTGCGATCAGGCACCCCTCTACCAGCTTGTGTGGTTCGTTCCTGATGATATCACGATCTTTGCAGGTGCCCGGCTCACTCTCGTCAGCATTTACCACCAGATAACTCGGCCGACCATCGCTCTGCTTGGGCATGAACGACCATTTCATGCCGGTCGGGAAGCCGGCACCACCGCGGCCCCGCATCCCAGAAGTTTTCACCTCCTCGATAATCGCGTCACGGCCGCGGGCCAGAATCTCAGTAATACCATCCCAGTCGCCACGGGCTTTAGCTCCCGCCAGCTTCCAATCCTGCAAGCCGTAGAGATTTTGATAGATCCTGTCTTTATCGTGCAGCATCACTCACTCCGCAGGTTCAGTGGTAGGCAGCAGCGCAGTCAGCCCGGTGGCTGGCACCGACCCTGACCGGCCATTGCGAGACCCCGCCGGCGGCAACGCACCACCCGCCTTCAGATCCGCCAACAAAGCTTCAGTGCGCGTGCTGTCCAAATCTTCGTAGTAATCGTCATTGATCTGCAAAATCGGCGCATTCACACATGCACCTAAACATTCCACTTCCGTCATGGTAAACAAACCATCGGCGCTGGTCTCACCAAATTCCGAAATACCAGCTGTTTTTTTGCAAGCCGAAACAATTTCATCAGAGCCACGCAACCAGCAAGGAGTGGTTGTGCACACCTGCAAATGATATTTGCCCACGGGCTTGGTGTTATACATCAAGTAAAACGTTGCTACCTCGTAAACCCTCACCGGCGCCATACCCAAGCGCTTGGCGATCGCATCCATCGCCGCTGTCGGCACCCAGGCCGAACCGGTGAGCCGCGCCATCTGGCGTTGCGCGATATCCAACAACGGCATCACCGCACTGGCCTGTTTGCCTGCCGGGTAATGCGCAATAGCCGCAACAACCAAAGCCTCGGCCTCGGCGTCAAATTCAAAACTGCTTGGTTCAGCCTGCGTACTCATCGATCAATTTCACCGAACACAATATCAAGAGAGCCAATAATCGCCACCGCATCAGCCAGCATATGGCCGCGCGCCAATTTATCAATCGCCTGCAGATGCGAAAAACCTGTCGAGCGAATTTTACAACGGTAGGGCCGGTTCGTGCCGTCCGCTACCAAGTAAACACCAAACTCACCTTTCGGGGCTTCCACCACCGTGTAGGTAGCGCCGGCCGGCACATGGTAACCTTCAGTGTAAAGTTTGAAATGATGGATCAACGCCTCCATCGAATGCTTCATCTCGGCGCGCTTAGGCGGGGTAAATTTCGGGTCCTGCACCTTCACCGG
>NCFD01000404.1 GCA_002281005.1 Acidocella sp. 35-58-6
CGCTTCTGGCTGGCTTTGGTTTGGATGATGACGCGATCCACTCGCCAAATGAAAAGTTTGAAGTGGCCTGTTTCCATCGGGGCTCCCGCGCTCATGCAAGATTGTTGCAGGCCTTCGGGTCGTAGCCATGCAATTTTATTGAATATGCGGTGCTAACCCGGCTAATGATACCGGATTGCATCCTCAATATGTTCGATCCTGCCATTACAGACCAACGCCACGTCAAAGCGGGTTGAGGGACGATGCCAGTCTGTGTGCTCAGCCAAAACCAAATCAGCGGCCTCAAGTAAGCGCCGCTGTTGACGAGGCACAACAGAATAAGCCGCTTCGGCGAGCGTGGAACGAGATTTCACCTCAACAAAAATGAGGGTTTCGGTGTTGGCGATGATCAGGTCAATTTCTCCTGATTTGGTTCGCAAACGGCGGGCTAAAATGTCGAAGCCGCGCGCTGACCAGATGGCGGCGACATCGTCCTCAGCTTGGCGCCCTCGAATTTCAGCGACACGGCGTTTGACCATTTGAGGAGTATTCATGATCAAACAAATAAACCAAACAAGTTAACAAATAATATATTTACGGTTGCCGCCAAGCACCTCTCGGTTGCCCCGCAAATTCTTCAACCACCGCCAGCCCAAGGGTCAACAACACTGGCCCGAGAAAAATTCCCAGCGCCCCAAACGCGATCGCTCCACCTAAAACACCAGCCAATGTAAGCATATATGGCAAAGAGGCGCCGCGGGCGATGAGCCAGGGCCGAACGATGGAGTCAGCTCCTCCCACGACCACAAAACAGTAAATTGCCAGCAAAACTGAAGCCAGAACATGGCCTTTCGCAAATAAAAACAAACAAAGCGGCACATAAATCACCACAGCTCCGGCCGGGACGATTGAGATAATACCGGCAAAACTTGCGAGCAATATCGGTTGCGGCGCTCGCGCAATCTCAAACCCAATCGCGTACAGCACACCTTGCATGGCGGCCGTGCCGACAATCCCGAACACCACGCCCCTGACAGTTCCAGCTACCAGGCCGAGCAGGTGCTCCACTCGGCTTTCCGTCATGATGCGGACCAATAACAAACGGATCCGAACAATGACTTGTTGGCCGGACAAGTAGAAAAAGAATGAAATAAACAGGGCAACGACGATACCAATCAGCCCGTGGGTCAGTAAAAACAAAAACCTCAGCCCGGAGTGCGCGACAGTCCCGATAAGCGGTTGCAACTCACCAGCGGCACCCCCTAAATCGTCAGCAGAGTTGTTCCATAGTTGCACAATGAGCG
>NCFD01000405.1 GCA_002281005.1 Acidocella sp. 35-58-6
TGATGAGGCGGTGCGGCGTACCAGAGACCAAGCCCAGCGGGCATGGCCACCAGGGTTTACAGTGGCGTTTATTCTATGCGTTTCAATATTATTATGGATTTGGATTATTGGTGCCGGTATCTGGATCGAGCATCATTTTAGCTAGCTACGGCTAGTTGCGCGGATGACAATGTTTGTCCGCGATTCCATTATCATCGATGCCGTTTTGCAGCGTGAGATTACGGCGCGGGTGGTTGCGGCTGAGCTGGGTAATGAGCCAGCACAAGCGGCAGCGTATTTAGGACCATTGGCCTTGCCTGATGGTAAAACGGTAGGGCTGTTTGCCCGCCATGCCGCGGACGCGATTATTATGGATGCCTGTAGCCAAGTGGTGTTGATCACCCGAATATTTTCACCTGGAGCCGGGTTATTGGCGATCCCTGGTGGATTTATTGATGACATCGAGGGCAAGGTTGAAGCGCCGGTGGTCACGGCGGTCCGTGAGGCGATTGAGGAGACAGGCATTGCGGCAGAGGTGCTGGCGCAGTGCGTGCCGATTGCCATTGGTACGCGCTCATATGACAGGCCGTTTGATATTCGTCAGGCCTGGAATGACCTTACCGGGACCCGCATTCGCAAAGGCGATGTGTTCAGTGTGTCCACCCAGGCATTTTGTTTTAAAATTTCAGGTAATCTGCATGATTATAAATTGCAGGCCGGAGATGATGCCAAAGCTGTCAGTGTTTGGGCGGTGGCCGAACTTATGCCTGATTTATTCGCGGTCCCTGACCATATTACCATGATTGAGGCTGCTTGTTCGGGTAGCTAGTGCGCGATCGGTATGGATCGACGCATCGATACGCGATTCATTACAATATGGCTAAAAACGCATTTCACGCTAGACTTCGAGCCTGAATTATGATTTGAGACTCTCCCTGCGTTAACTATTCGGAAACATCCATTCCAACGTCAGGGGCGGCATTTTGCACTTCGTCACGTCAAAATCGGCTGAAGTGTTATGAACGTGGTTGCGTTGAAACTGTGGGCGCGCGCAAGCGGCCTCATCGATCACTGGTTTCATGAACGCATATTCCTGGTGCGTGGCCGCGATAAGGTGCGCGCTCTGACCGTTACGAAGCGTGAACAGTTGGTTGCGGCCATCATGGTCAGCGGGTTTGTTGTATGGTCGGCTGGTGCCACGCTCACCGCAGCACTCTCGGGCGACGGGCTGATGCGGGCAGCGCATGCACAAACGGCCCTCGGGCATGCGGTGCAGCACGCCAAGGCTGAACTGGCCCTGGT
>NCFD01000406.1 GCA_002281005.1 Acidocella sp. 35-58-6
GGCGCCAACGCACACAAGCGCCGGCCACGTTCGATAACTGTATTTCTTGATAACCCTAAGCACACGCCTATAGCTGACCATGTTTGTCCATTGCCGCGCATCTGCCGGATCGTCTGATCAGCCTGTTCTGTCCATAATTTAGCTGGGGGCACGCCATCCTCCGGTTTCTGATGATAAATTGTTAGTATGACTAACTTATGATGTCAATAAATACTAACGTGGCGTCACGCTTTCATCCGTGATATAAAGCCGTATGGCAAAAAGACCTGTTCCTCCAGAATCCGTCGGCGCTCGCATTCGCGCTCTCAGGCTTGCGGCAAACCTCACGCAAGACGAGTTTGCTGCCAGGCTAAACGTTTCTCGCTCAGCCATCGCCCAATGGGAGACCGACCGCGCCGGGCAGGTTCGTGATAACATGGAGCGGATTGCCAAGGTGCTAAACACCTCTCTTGGCTATTTAGTCTCCGGCGAAACCGGATCTCTGCAAGGCGACGAACTCGCGCTCGTCAGGCTTTACCGGGCCTGTTCCACTGAAGACCGCCGCCTATTGGTCCTCACCGCCCGCCGCCTCGCCCGCAGCTAACATCCAAACGCGCCGTTAAGGCTCCAAAATCCGCAATTCCCGATACACACCGCCCTCACGGGAAAAATGCTGATTATAAAACGGGTCATTCGGTAAAACCGCCTCGTACCGAAGCTGCATAACCTTATTTTCTAACATAAACCGGGAAATCTTACCCTCGTTTAGGTCGCTCCCCCGGCTCATACTCTCATGATGCTCCAGAACCACATCGGGCGCATAAATAATCTGCCAACCCGCAGCGGTCAGCTTCATGCATAAATCAACGTCATTAAACGCCACCGCTAAATCGGTCTCATCAAACCCCGAAACCTCATCAAACGCCACTTTACGCACCAACATACAGGCCGCCGTCACCGCCGAAATCTCCTGCGCCGCCATCGCCCGCATCATATAACCCGGTGTATTGCCCGGCTGCCCGCGAAACGCATGGTCTGCCACTCCGCCAACCCCCAGAACCACCCCAGCATGCTGTATCGTCCCATTAGGGTACAGCAATTTTGCTCCCACCGCCGCCACCCTGTCATTCACCAGGCATTCATTCAGCATTATCTTCAGCCAGTCAGGGTTCTTCACAAAAACATCATTGTTCATAAACAACAAAAACTCATGCCGCGCCTGCTTCGCGCCTGTATTATTCAGCGACGAATAATTAAACGGCTGGGCAATTCGTATCACTTGCGTCTTCG
>NCFD01000407.1 GCA_002281005.1 Acidocella sp. 35-58-6
AGGGTGACCGGCTGATCGGTGTTGCGACCTGCCGTGATGGCGATGATGTGTTCCTCGCGACCAAACTGGGCCGCTGCATCCGCTTCCAGATTACCGACGATAATTTGCGGGTGTTCTCTGGCCGGGATTCAGCAGGCGTGCGTGGCATTAAGCTGGGTAAGGACGACGAGGTTATCAGCCTCTCGGTACTGCGCCATGTTGAAGCAACGCCCGACGAGCGAGCAGCCTACCTGAAATATACCGCTGCCCAGCGCCGCATTGGTGAGGATGATGCGGTGGAAGTGCCTGCGGAGACCGAAGAAGCGGTTGCTGACATTGCGCTTTCTGAAGCGCGGATTAGGGAACTTTCTGAGGGCGAAGAAATTCTTCTGACCGTGACCAATGCGGGTTTTGGCAAGCGCTCCTCGGCTTATGAATATCGCGTGACTGGCCGTGGTGGACAGGGCATCGCCAATATTACCCTAAGCGCCAAACGCAACGGCACGGCTGTTGCTGCCAGCTTCCAGGTGCGTGAGGGTGATGATGTGATGCTGGTCACCGACGGTGGCCGCCTGATCCGCGTTCCGGTTGACCAAGTGCGTATCACCGGACGATCTGTGATGGGCGTGACCCTGTTCCGCCTTGATGACGATGAGCATGTCACCAGCGTGTTTCCGGTGCTGGAACAGGAACAAGAGGCGGAGGCTGAGGATGTCTAAACAACGCATCGGCCTGTATCCTGGCACGTTCGATCCGATCACCAACGGCCATCTGGACATTATCTGCCGTGCCGCCCGGCTGGTGGATAGACTGGTGGTGGGTGTGGCGATGAACGCCGGCAAGGGGCCGATATTCCCGATCGAGGAGCGTGCTGACCTGGTGCGGGCGGAGGTCGATATTATCGCTGAAAAAACCGGTACATTGATCGAAGTGCAGCCTTTTGAAGCCCTGCTGATTTCATTTGCGCAGCAGGTGGGGGCCAGCATGATTATCCGTGGCTTACGCGCTGTCTCAGATTTTGACTATGAATTTCAGATGGCGGGTATGAATTACCGGCTTGAACCAAATATCGAAACGGTGTTCCTGATGGCAAGTGAGCACCATCAATTTATTTCATCTCGATTCGTGAAAGATATCGCCATGTTCGGCGGTGACATTTCATCCTTCGTGCCGCCGCTCACCTACCAGCGCACCCTAGCCCGTCTGCAAAAGAAGTGAGGACCAGACTATGTTGAAACGCCGCACACTTATCCGCACCGCCGCTGCAACCCCTTTCATCACGG
>NCFD01000408.1 GCA_002281005.1 Acidocella sp. 35-58-6
CTTGTCTGCTACCGCCGCCTGAAAGCTCGCGGCCATGTCGGCTGCCACCTGGCGCGGCAACGCGCCAGAGCCATAGCCCGCCACCAACTGCACCACCGCGGTCTTCAAGCCCGAAAATGAAAAATCGCAGCCCTCGCGCCGTAACAATGGCCGGGGCAGATCAAACCGCGCCACACCCTCGCGGGCGATCGCCTCCAATGCCGGACCACCCGGGTACGGCAGCCCTAGTAATTTCGCGGTTTTATCAAACGCCTCGCCCACCGCGTCATCAAGCGTGCTGCCCAGGCGGCGATACCGGCCAACGCCTTCGACCGCGACACACTGGCAATGCCCACCCGAAACCAGCAACAACAAGTACGGAAACGCGGGCGCCTGCGCCGCCAGCCCCGGCAGCCGGGCAGTCAGCGCATGCGCTTCAAGGTGGTTGATAGCGAGGTACGAGACCCCCGAGGCCAGCGCCGCCCCTTTGGCAAAGCCAGTGCCCACCAGCAACCCGCCAACCAACCCGGGCCCGGCGGTTGCCGCAATCGCGCTTAAATCACCAAACTTCACATCCGCCTCAGCCAGCGCATCGGCCACCAATGGTCCCAACGCCGCCAGATGCGCCCGCGCGGCGATTTCAGGGACCACGCCACCAAAGGCCGCATGATCAGCCAACTGGGTTAAAACCCGCTCCGCCAATATCCGGCCATCCAGCGCCAAAACCGCCGCCGCCGTCTCATCGCAACTGCTTTCAATGCCCAGCACAGGCCCACCAGCCGCACCATTCGCATTCATGACTTTTCTTTCCATGCTGTAAGCTCTAGAGCACGCGGGTGAATTCCGTAAAACCCCTCGTGGCGCCGCACCGGCGCTCGCTCCCGCTCAAGGTCGGCACCCGCGGTTCACCGCTGGCGCGCGCCCAGACCGCCAATTTCCTACAAATCCTGCGGCATTTTTGCCCGGTGCTGAAGGGGATGGACGTGTTCGAGGAGCATATCATCAACACCACCGGTGACGTGGTGCAGGACCGCCCGCTCGCCGAGATCGGCGGCAAAGGCCTGTTTGCCAAGGAAATCCACGAATCGCTGGCCGCTGGGCGGATCGATTTCGCTGTGCATTCACTGAAGGATCTGGAAACCACTCTGCCTCCCGGCATCACCCTGGCCTGCACCCTGAAGCGCGAAGACGCCCGCGATGTTTTAATTCTGCCCAGCAGCCATACGGTCACCGACCCCGCCGACCCTTATGCATCGCTGCCCCACGGGTCCACCATCGGC
>NCFD01000409.1 GCA_002281005.1 Acidocella sp. 35-58-6
GCCGGGGCGAGCGGTTGGGGCGAGTGTCGTCGGAATGGTTTTCGCGCCCCGACGATGAGCGGTTTTTATCTCTGCCAGAATTGTATGCGGCTGTGCATGCTCGGGCCGACCGGGCTGAGGCACGGACGGTGGAGAGCCGGGCCATCCGCGTAGAGGCGCGGCGTGACGATGGCGAGCGGCTGGCGCTGATCGTGCCGGGACAGGAGCGGCCGGTGGCGCCGACGCATTGGAGTTTTGGGCAGCTTTGCGGACTGGTGGGGGCGCCCGCAGGGTATCTTCGCGAACTGCCCGCGCCGTTGGCGGGGATCAATCTGCAGCATGGGCTGCTCAACCACCGCGCCGAGCTGGTGAAGACGCTGGAGACAAATGATGGGCGGGTGGAGCTGCGCGCCGTCACCGGGCCGGATTATGGGCGCATCTGGGACCACGAACTGGTCTCGGCGGTTATGCGGATCGCCGGTAACGGCACCGGCGACACGAATTGGAAAGTGCCGGGCGTGCTGGATTGGTCGACCATGACCCACAACCCGTATGTGGACGTGACGAAAGAGACGACCACGCTCTATGCCAGTGACCGGGACGTGTTTCTGTTCCTGGTCGATGACACGCACCCGATCGAGGCGGGGCGGCTGCCGAATGGCGAGCCGGATTTGTATTTTCGGGGGTTCTATTGCTGGAACAGTGAGGTCGGCTCAAAAACCTTGGGAATTGCCTCGTTTTATCTGCGCGCGGTGTGCGCAAATCGTAACATCTGGGGTGCCGAGGATTTCCAGGAGATCAGCATTCGCCACAGCAAATTCGCGACGCAGCGGTTTGCGCATGAAGCAGCACCTGCGTTACGGCGCTTTGCTAATTCCTCGCCGGCACCGTTCGTGGCGGGCATCAGGGCAGCACGGGAACAGATTGTCGCGCGCCAGGATGACGAGCGCGAGAGTTTTCTGCGCAAGCGCGGCTTCAGCAAGGGCGAGACGGCAAAGATCATCGCCACGGTGCTAGAAGAGGAAGGTCATCCGCCCGAGAGCGTGTTCGACTTCGTGCAAGGCATTACTGCTCTGGCACGCAGCAAGCCGCATCAGGATGCCAGGCTAGAATTGGAGGGCAAGGCGAAGCACTTGCTCGACCGTGGGGCCTAAGCGCTGATTGGCGTCCTGTTGGATATGTTTTGCGTATGTTTGCCGTGGGCCGCTATCCGGCTCACGGCATTTTTTGTGGTGCGGCCACAAAGAGTGAGAGGGCGGAGCAAAAATTCGTGAC
>NCFD01000410.1 GCA_002281005.1 Acidocella sp. 35-58-6
TAGGCAATAAGGTATTGAGGACATCATCCGCGCGCTTGCGATGGGGGCTGGGCAGGCCATTTTGACGCCCGGGGATTAGAGCGCCGGGGTTCGGCGTGAAGGAACGGTTTAGATCCATGCTTTCCAGGAATCTTGAACAAACACTACATCGCGCTCTGACGCTGGCGGCTGACCGCAAACATGAATACGCCACCCTGGAACATTTGCTGCTTGGCTTGATTGATGATGCTGATGCCATCACGGTGTTGCGCGCCTGCGGCGTTGATATCGACAAAATCAAAAAAGATCTCACCGAGTTTCTCGATAAGGATCTGGCTGGCTTGGCGACCGACCGCACCGGCGACCCGAAGCCCACCGCTGGCTTTCAGCGGGTGGTGCAGCGTGCTGCGATCCATGTGCAATCATCCGGCCGCGATGAAGTAACGGGCGCCAATGTGCTGGTGGCTTTGTTCAGCGAGCGCGAAAGCCATGCAGTGTATTTCCTGCAATTGCAGGACATGACCCGGCTTGATGCGGTGAACTTCATTTCGCACGGTATTGCCAAGTCCCCGGGTAAATCGGCACCGCGTACGCCTACCGGTTCAGCGGACCAGCCGGAAGCTGAGCGCGAGGAAAAAACCGCCAAGCGCGGCCAGGATGCGCTTTCGACCTATTGCGTGAATTTGAACAAAAAAGCGACCGCCGGGAAAATTGATCCATTGATCGGCCGTGAGCACGAGATCGAGCGTACTATTCAAATTCTCTGCCGCCGCACTAAAAACAACCCGCTCTATGTGGGCGACCCTGGTGTTGGCAAAACCGCCATCGCTGAGGGTCTGGCCAAGCGCATCGTCGATGGTGACGTGCCGGAAGTGCTGGCAAAATGCACCATTTACGCACTGGATATGGGTGCATTGTTGGCCGGCACGCGTTACCGCGGTGATTTTGAGGAACGCTTAAAGGCGGTTGTAACTGAGATGGAAAACGCGCCGGGCGCGATTTTATTCATCGATGAAATCCATACTGTGATTGGCGCTGGTGCGACCTCCGGTGGCGCTATGGATGCTTCAAACTTGCTGAAGCCAGCTTTGGCGCAAGGCACGCTACGGTGCATCGGCTCGACCACCTATAAGGAATTCCGCAACTACTTCGAGAAGGACCGTGCACTGGTGCGGCGCTTCCAGAAGATTGATGTGAATGAACCTTCCGTTGAAGATGCCGTGAAGATTCTGCGCGGCCTGAAAACCGCGTACGAGAAGCATCAT
>NCFD01000411.1 GCA_002281005.1 Acidocella sp. 35-58-6
AGGGGGTCGGCGCCGGAATATCAACGCCGGGGCTTTCAACCTCCACCGTGCCGAAATCAGCCGGTGATACGATTTCGAGATATTCCATATCCGGCGAGTAATCGAACAGATAATGTGTGATACCGGGGCGCTGGTGCACACAGTCACCGGCGGAAACCAGGTGTTCGGTGCCCTCATACATAAAGCGCGCCCAGCCTTTATTCATAATCACGATCTGGAATTCCGCGATATGCTGGTGCCAGCCAGTGCCGGCCTCAGGTGGGCAATCCGGATTGGCTTTTACCAGGTGGGCAATTACCCGGCCGCCGGTTGCATCCTTGATGCCCAGGTCGCGGTAGAGGAAAAAATCCCGCAAGCCATCGGTCCGCCAGGGGGTATCCCCAGGTTTGACATGGGAAAATTCGTTAACGACAGGCTTATCGAGCATGGGTCCAGCTCCTCCGTTCGTGTGAAAGGTAGAGAGTTCTTGCACAGATAATACGCAAAGGCCAAGAAGTTTTTGCGCCGCAACAATGAGTCGCGGCGCTATTGGCTAATTTTTGGGCAAATTTCAGCTAACCAATTCAGGTTACACGGAAAAATACTTCGCATGCCGGTTTAGCACCACAATCGCGCTGGTCGATTGCTCGGGGTGGAGCTGGTATTCATCCGACAGCGACACGCCAATCCGCTCCGCCCCCAGCAATTTCAGCAATTGCTCCTGGTCCTCGATATTCGGGCAGGCCGGGTAGCCAAACGAGTAGCGCGAGCCCCGGTAGGACTGGCTGAGCATTTTCTCCATGTCGCGGTCATCCTCAGCCGCAAAACCCAACTCGGCTCGGATGCGCTTATGGGTGTATTCGGCCAGAGCCTCCGCCATTTCCACCGAAATGCCGTGCAGATACAAATAATCCTGATAGCGGTTTTCCTCGAACCATTCGCGCGCCACTTCGGACGCCCGTTGGCCCATGGTGACCACTTGCAGCCCAATCACGTCGCGCTGTTCGTCATCCACATCGCGGAAGAAATCGGCGATACACTCGCCGTCATCCTTTGGCTGGCGAGGCAGGGCAAAGCGAGCCACTTCGGTGACGCCGTCCTCGGCAAATAGAAGCAAATCATTGCCCTGGCCGGCGGCCTTCCAATAGCCATACGCCGCTTGCGGCCTGAGGATTTTGTCAGCCTCGCACAAATCCAGCATCCGCTTCATCACCGGGCGCAATTCCTGCCGTGCCCAGCCGAGGAAATCATCCAGCGACTT
>NCFD01000412.1 GCA_002281005.1 Acidocella sp. 35-58-6
ATCGATCCCCCGAAATAATGCGCCATGCGCGGCGTTTAGGGGTTCGTGCTCAAAAACATCGAGCGCGGCACCGGCGATTTGTCCTGTCCGAAGTGAATCGGCAAGAGCTGCCTCATCAACCACCCCGCCCCGGGCGGCGTTGATGAGAACGGCGTTTGGCTTCATCATGGCCAGCGTTTCGCGGTTCACCAGATGTCTGGTTTGCGGCAACAGCGGCACATGCAGGCTGATGATATCGCACGTGCTAAAAATTTCGTTGAGGTCTAACCGTTCGGCTGTTTGCCAAGCCGGATGCGTCACGGGCAAAAAAGGGTCAGCGGCGCAGATATGCATCCCCAATGCGGCCAGCCGTGCTGCGGCTTGGCGGGCCGTGCCGCCAAAGCCGATCAGCCCGGCGCGCTTACCGGCGATTTCACACCCTATCAACCGCTCACGCGGCCAGGCCCCGGCAGCTACGGCTTCGCTATCCCGGTAGGCGCCGCGCAGCAGCATCATGGCCGTGCACACGACATACTCGGCGACCGCCGCATCATTGGCGCCAGTGGCTGGGTACACGGTTATGTTGCGGGCAGCGCAGGCTTCGAGGTCGATGTTGTCGAGCCCAACGCCCAACCGGCCCACCAGTTGCAGTTTTGGTCCCGCTTCCAGTAACGCGGCTCGCACTTGCGTGCGGTTGCGAACGATCAGCGCGCGCGCCGGGCCCAGAGCCGCCCACAAAGCCTCCGGGCGGTCAACGAGGTCCGGCTCATACAGCACGGGCGTTTTTTCCCGTAGCCGAAGCACCGAAGCCTCGTCCATGAACTCGGCGATCACGATATCCGCCATGTTAATCTCAGGCGCTGCGATACAGCTTCGTCATACTGAATTCGCGGTGCCCCAGTGCCTCGGCAGCGGTCAGGCGGCCATTGGCTGTCCGGTAGATATTATCAATCAGCGCATCGCCAGCCTGATCGATGGTCATTTCCCGGCGCAATACGCCGGAGACATCAACGTCGATATGCTCAGGCATGGTTCGCACTGTGCGCGGATTGCCGGTAATTTTGATCACCGGCACGATCGGATTGCCGATCACGTTACCCTGGCCGGTCGGGAAGGTATGGATCACATAACCACCAGCGGCCATTAGGGTGACGCATTCGGCGGCAGCCGATGATGTATCCATATAATACAGGCCAGGCCCGCGTGCCGGGGCTTCCGCCGGCTGCAAGGCATCGAGGAACTTGCTGTTATGGCCAA
>NCFD01000047.1 GCA_002281005.1 Acidocella sp. 35-58-6
GGCGGCCAGCAGCTTGGCGTTTTCAATATCGAATTCCACCCGGTCCACCAGCTCGCCCACCAGGAAGGTGGTGTCGCCGGCTTCGGTGATTTCGATCTTCTGCAGCATCTGGCGCACGATCACTTCAATATGCTTGTCGTTGATCTTCACGCCCTGCAAACGGTAAACGTCCTGGATTTCGTTGACCAGATAGTCGGATAACGCTTCCACGCCCAGCACCCGCAAAATATCATGCGGCACGCGCGGGCCATCCACCAGCGGGTCACCCCGGCGCACATAGTCGCCTTCCTGCACCGAGAAATGTTTGCCCTTGGGGATAAGATATTCGGTTTCTTCACCGGTCTCATCGTTCTTCACCAGCACGCGGCGCTTGGCCTTGAAGTCCTTACCGAATTCAACGCGGCCATCAATTTCAGAGATGATCGCATGGTCCTTCGGACGGCGGGCTTCAAACAATTCAGCCACCCGCGGCAGACCGCCGGTGATGTCACGGGTCTTGGAGCCTTCACGCGGAATCCGCGCCAGCACGTCACCGTCAGCCACCGTAGCACCTGGTTCCACCGAGAGGATGGAGTCCGGGTTGAGGAAGTAGCGGGCCTCGGCACCGTTGGTCAGGCGCACGATCTCACCGGCAGTATCCTTCAAAATCAGGCGTGGACGCAGATCGGCGCCACGGGCTGATTGTTTATAGTCAACCACCACCTTGGAGGTCAGGCCGGTCACTTCGTCGGTCCGCTCAACCAGGGTGATACCCTCGATCAAGTCAGCATATTCAACGATACCCGAGCGCTCGGTAATGATCGGCAATGTGTAAGGATCCCACTCGGCCAGCTTCTGGCCGCGCGTGACAGTCGCACCTTCGTCACCCAGCAAACGCGCACCGTATGGTACACGGAAGCGGGCGCGCTCGCGCTTGGCATTGTCGGTGATGATGATTTCGCAGTTACGCGACATCACAACCGGCACGCCCTGGCTGTTCGTCACCACGTTGCGGTTACGAATGGCAATCGTGCCGTCATGGCTGGCTTCCACGTTGGATTGTTCGGCACCACGCTGAGCGGCGCCACCAATATGGAAAGTACGCATGGTCAACTGCGTGCCTGGCTCACCAATGGACTGCGCGGCGATCACGCCGACAGCCTCACCCGCATTCACCGTGGTACCGCGAGCAAGGTCTCGGCCATAGCAATGGCCGCAAACGCCGATCTTGGTATCGCAGGTGAGCACCGAGCGGATCTTCACGGACTCTACACCGGACTTCTCGATGATTTCCGCCTGCGGTTCCTCGATGAGTACATTCGCACCCACCAATTCAGCACCGGTGAGAACATCGAGCACAGGTGCTGCCGTGGTCCGGCCCAGCACACGCTCAGCGAGCGAGGAGACAACCTCACCACCATCCATCACCGCGCTAACCGTGAGGCCGCGTTCGGTACCGCAATCTTCTTCGATAATGATGCAATCCTGCGCCACATCGACCAGACGGCGGGTAAGGTAGCCGGAGTTCGCGGTCTTGAGCGCGGTATCAGCCAAGCCCTTACGCGCACCATGGGTGGAGTTGAAATAGTCGAGAACCGACAGGCCTTCCTTAAAGTTGGCGATAATCGGCTGCTCGATGATTTCACCGGACGGCTTGGCCATCAGCCCGCGCATACCGGCAAGCTGTGACATCTGGGCTGGCGACCCACGCGCACCGGAATGGCTCATCATCCACACCGAGTTGGTGGGCTTACCGATGGTCTGGCGCGAAATCTCGACCATCATGGCTTTCGCCACCAAATCCTTACAACGCGACCAGGCATCCACCACCTTGTTGTAACGCTCGCCGGCAGTGATCAGACCTTCCTGATATTGCTGCTCGAACTCGCGCACTTCGGCTTGCGTGGCGGCAACCAGCGATTTTTTGGAATCCGGGATCACCATATCGTCCTTACCGAACGAAATACCGGCCTTGGCGGCGTGGCGGAAGCCGAGGCCCATCAGACGGTCACAGAAAATAACCGCCTCCTTCTGGCCGCAGTGGCGATAAACCAAATCGATCACATCCGAGACGGCCTTCTTGGTCAGCATTTTATTGACCACCGAGAAAGGCACATTGGCATCAAGTGGCAGCAACTGGCCGATCAGCATACGTCCAGGGCTGGTGCCGACAATAACCTGCTTCTTCACACCAGCATGGTCGATGGTGGTGATACGGGCGCGAATTTTATCGTGCAACTTGATCGCACCGGCAGCCATCGCGAACTCGATCTCACCGACCGAGCCGAATGCCTTGGCATCTTCATCCTTGGTGGCGGCATATTCAGCCGTCTCCAGGGAGAGGTAATAAATCCCGAGCACAATATCCTGGCTCGGCACGATGATCGGCTTGCCGTTGGCGGGCGAGAGGATGTTATTCGTGGACATCATCAGCACACGAGCTTCAAGCTGCGCTTCGATCGAGAGCGGCACATGGACCGCCATCTGGTCACCGTCGAAGTCGGCGTTGAAGGCCGTACAAATCAGCGGATGCAACTGGATCGCCTTACCTTCTATCAACACCGGCTCAAACGCCTGGATACCCAAACGGTGGAGCGTCGGCGCGCGGTTCAACATCACCGGATGCTCGCGGATAACCTCCTCGAGAATATCCCAAACCTCAGGACGTTCTTTCTCAACCATCCGCTTGGCGGCTTTGATGGTGGTGGCCAGACCGTATTTTTCGAGCTTGGCGTAAATGAAGGGCTTGAACAGCTCCAACGCCATCTTCTTCGGCAAACCGCACTGGTGAAGCTTGAGCTCCGGACCCACCACGATGACCGAACGGCCAGAATAATCGACGCGCTTGCCGAGCAGGTTCTGGCGGAAGCGGCCTTGCTTGCCTTTCAGCATATCCGAGAGCGACTTCAGCGGGCGCTTGTTGGTGCCGGTAATCGCACGGCCACGACGGCCGTTGTCGAACAGCGCATCCACCGATTCCTGTAGCATGCGCTTCTCATTACGCACGATGATGTCAGGCGCCCGCAATTCCATCAGCCGCTTCAAACGGTTGTTGCGGTTAATCACGCGGCGATACAGATCGTTCAAATCGGAGGTCGCAAAGCGGCCACCATCGAGCGGCACCAGCGGGCGTAGCTCGGGCGGAATCACCGGCACCACGTCCAGAATCATCCATTCAGGATGCGTGCCGGAATCGAGGAAGTTTTCGACCAGCTTCAAGCGCTTCACCAGCTTCTTGCGCTTGGTCTCGGAATTGGTCTCCTTCAGCTCAGCGCGCATGCGCGCCTTGTCTTCGGCGAGATCAATTTTGACCAAAATATGCTTGATAGCTTCGGCGCCGATACTGGCGATCATGCCGTCATCAGGATATTCGTCCTGATGATTGTATAAATCGTCTTCCGAAATCAGTTGATGCGTCTTGAAGTGCGACGTGCCAGGGTCCAGCACAATATAGCTCTCAAAATACAGTACCTTCTCAACGTCTTTGAGGGTCATGTCGAGCATCGTGGCGATGCGGCTCGGCAGCGACTTCAAGAACCAGATATGGGCGACCGGCGAGGCCAGCTCGATATGGCCCATGCGCTCACGGCGTACTTTGGCCAGCGTGACTTCAACACCGCATTTTTCGCAGATAATGCCGCGGAACTTCATCCGCTTGTACTTGCCGCACAGGCATTCATAGTCCTTGATCGGGCCAAAAATACGCGCACAGAACAACCCGTCGCGCTCCGGTTTGAACGTCCGGTAGTTGATGGTTTCCGGCTTCTTGATCTCGCCATAGGACCAGGAGCGGATTTGCTCCGGGGACGCGATCTGGATTTTAATATGATCGAAAGTCGCGGCCTGGCCGGTCTGACCAAGAATCTTCATTAAATCATTCATCGTTCAACACCCTCAAATTTCTGGTTGTGGTCAGGCAATCGGCTCAAGTCGCCGATTGCTCTAAGTCCACATTCAACCCCAGGGATTTCAACTCTTTCAGCAACACATTGAAGCTTTCAGGAATACCGGCTTCGAAGTTATCCTGCTCGCGCACAATCGCCTCATACACCTTGGTACGGCCCGAGACGTCATCGGACTTAACCGTAAGCATTTCCTGCAAGGTGTAGGCGGCACCGTAAGCCTCAAGCGCCCAGACCTCCATCTCACCAAAGCGCTGACCACCAAACTGCGCCTTACCACCCAGCGGCTGCTGGGTAACCAGGCTGTACGGGCCGATCGAGCGGGCGTGGATTTTATCGTCAACCAAGTGATGCAGCTTCAGCATATACATGTAACCAACGGTCACCTTGCGCTCAAACTGTTCTCCGGTACGGCCATCCTTCAGCCACACCTGGCCTGAGACATCCAGCCCGGCTTTTGCCAGCATCGCCTCAATGTCAGGGATACGAGCACCATCGAACACTGGGGTTGCGATGGGGATGCCTTTTTTGAGGTTTCCGCAAAGCTCGACCAATTCGGCATCGTTCATGTCAGCGATCTGATTGCTGTAGATGTCATCGCCGTAGATGTCCTTCAGCAGGTTCAGTAACTCAACGCGGGCAAGCCCGGTGCGGCGGTATTCTTCCACCGCCACGCCAACCTGTTTGCCCAGGTTCGCGCAGGCCCAGCCCAGATGCACTTCCAGAATCTGCCCCACATTCATCCGGCTCGGCACGCCGAGCGGGTTGAGCACGAGATCAACCGGGGTGCCATCCTCAAGGAACGGCATGTCTTCCACAGGTACCACCCGCGAGACCACACCCTTGTTACCATGACGGCCAGCCATCTTATCGCCCGGCTGCAGCTTACGCTTCACCGCAATAAACACTTTCACCATCTTCATCACGCCCGGCAGCAACTCATCGCCGCGCTGTAACTTCTCAACCTTGCTCTCGAAGCGGTCCTGCAAACGCTTGGCTGCGGCATCGAATTCCCGCTTGAGAATTTCAATGCTCGCCATCACGGCGTCATCCTGCACCACCACATTGCGCCAGGCCCCACGCGGATGCTCCGCCAGCACTTCGGAGGTGATTTCGGTGCCGGACTTGATGCCCTTGAAGCCTGAACCGGCAATCTGGCCCAGCAAAGTTTCGCGCAGACGGTTGAGGAACGAACGCTCCTGAATGGCGCGCTCATCGTCACGGTCCTTGGCCAGACGCTCGATTTCAGCGCGTTCAATCGCCAGCGCACGTTCGTCCTTGTCCACACCGCGGCGGTTGAACACCCGCACATCCACAATCGTGCCCGCCACACCCGGCGGCAACTTCAGCGAGGTATCACGTACATCTGAGGCTTTTTCACCAAAGATGGCACGCAGCAGTTTTTCTTCCGGCGTCATCGGGCTTTCGCCCTTCGGCGTCACCTTACCCACCAAAATATCACCGGGGTTCACCTCAGCGCCGATATACACGATGCCGGCTTCGTCGAGGTTACGCAGGGCTTCCTCACCGACATTCGGGATATCGCGGGTGATTTCCTCCTGGCCGAGCTTGGTGTCACGCGCCATGACTTCGAATTCTTCAATATGAATTGAAGTGAACACGTCATCGCGGGCAATCCGCTCAGAGATCAAAATCGAGTCTTCGAAGTTATAACCATTCCACGGCATGAACGCGCACAGGGCGTTACGGCCCAGCGCCAATTCACCCAATTCAGTGGACGGGCCGTCAGCGATGATATCGCCTTCCGACACACGGTCACCCACGCGGACCAGCGGACGCTGATTGATGCAGGTGGACTGGTTGGAGCGCATATATTTGCGCATGCGGTAAATATCCACGCCCTTGGTCGCGCCATCTTCACCGGTGGCACGCACCACAATACGCGCACCATCGATCTGGTCGATAACGCCGGCGCGTTTAGCAACGATGGTCGCACCGGAGTCACGCGCCACAGCGGCTTCCATGCCAGTGCCCACCAAAGGTGCATCGGACTGGATCAGCGGCACGGCTTGCCGCTGCATGTTCGATCCCATCAACGCGCGGTTGGCGTCATCGTTTTCAAGGAAGGGAATCAACGCCGCCGCGACCGACACCAACTGCTTTGGTGAGACGTCAATGGCGGTCACTTCATCGGGCTTGACCAAAAGGAAGTCGCCGTTGCGGCGTACCGAAACCAGGTCGGCGGTGAATTTGCCGGTGCTGTCTTTCTTCGCGTCAGCCTGCGCCACCGTCAGGCGCTCTTCCTCCATCGCAGAGAGATACTTCCACGAAGGCTGCACCACGCCGTCTTTCACCAACTGATACGGGGTTTCGATAAACCCGTATTTATTGACCTTGGCGTAAGTGGCCAGCGAGTTAATCAGACCAATATTCGGGCCTTCCGGCGTCTCAATCGGGCAAATACGGCCATAATGCGTCGGGTGAACGTCACGCACTTCAAAGCCGGCGCGCTCGCGGGTCAAACCGCCTGGCCCGAGCGCAGAAAGACGACGCTTATGCGTCACTTCCGAGAGCGGATTGGTCTGGTCCATGAACTGCGAGAGCTGGCTGGAACCGAAGAATTCGCGCACCGCAGCCGCAGCCGGTTTGGCGTTGATCAAATCATGCGGCATCACGCTGTCGATATCGACCGAGCCCATACGCTCGCGGATGGCACGTTCCATACGCAGCAAGCCAACGCGGTACTGATTCTCCATCAACTCGCCCACGGAACGCACGCGGCGATTGCCGAGATTGTCGATGTCATCAATGGCGCCACGGCCATCCTTCAGTTCGCACATAATCTTCAGGGTGCGGATAATGTCTTCCTTGCGTAAGGTCCGCACTGAATCATCGCACTCCAAACCCAGACGCATATTCATCTTCACGCGGCCAACAGCCGAGAGATCATAGCGGTCAGCATCGAAGAACAGGCCACGGAACAAAGCCTCAGCGGTCTCCGAGGTTGGCGGCTCGCCGGGGCGCATGACGCGGTAAATATCGATCAGCGCATCTTCACGGTTACTGTTTTTATCAACCGCCAGGGTGTTGCGGATCCACGGACCATTGCTCTGGTCAACCGCCAGGGTCGGCAACTCGTCGATGCCTTTTTCTTCAAGTAACGCGAGTTTGGCTTCAATCAGCTCTTCACCGGCTTCAGCAAAAATCTCACCGGTCTCGGGGTCGAACATATCAACCGCCACAAAGCGGCCTAACAGGTCGTTACGAGCCACCAGCACGCGTTTGGTTTTTTCGGCAATCTTGCGCACCACACGGGCGGTGAGTTTTTCCTCGGTTTTGGCCACCACTTCACCAGTGTCGGCATCCACCAAATCTTCAATCAGCTTCTGGTTACGAAAGGCTTCAGCTTCAAACGGACGGGCCCATTGGCCCTTGGTGCAGGTAAACAATACCTGGCCGTAGAAATCCCCCAGGATTTCTTCAGCATCCATGCCCTTCAATTCGGAAAGCTCGACGGTTTCTCCCTTGGCTTCGCGGGCCACCTTCAATGCCTCGGTGGCTTTGCTGTGCAACGCATACAGCAGCGTGGTCACCGGCAGCTTACGCTTACGGTCGATACGCACATACACGAGGTCTTTGGCGTCGAACTCGAAATCAAGCCACGAGCCACGATACGGGATCACACGGGCAGTGAATAAATACTTGCCTGACGAATGGGTTTTACCCTTGTC
>NCFD01000048.1 GCA_002281005.1 Acidocella sp. 35-58-6
CTGCCATGGATGGCTATGCGGTGCGGGCGGCTGACGCCCATGAAAAAGCCGTGCTCAAACTCATTGGCAGCGCACCGGCCGGCCACCCGTTCGCCGGACACCTCCGCGCTGGCGAGGCGGTACGCTTGTTTACCGGCAGCGTGATGCCCCAGGGTGCTGACAGCGTTGTCATTCAGGAAAATATCGCAGCCTCGGGGGTGGATATCCACATCAACCAAGCCGCTGAGGCCGGTAAAAACATCCGTCCCGCCGGGCAGGATTTCAAGACCGGCGATATTTTGGTTCCCACCGGAACCATGCTCAACGCCCGCGGCATCGGGCTAGCAGCCGCAGGAAACCACCCTTGGGTCACCGTGCACCGGCGGCCAAAAATCGCCATTCTATCAACCGGTGATGAGATTTCATTGCCTGGCGAGGCGATCAGCGATGGCGGCATCGTGAGCTCCAACGCACATATGCTGGCGGCGTTTGTCGTTGCCTGCGGCGGCGAGCCTATTGTGCTGCCGATTGCCCGGGATGACCTCACCGCCATTGCCGACGGCGCCATATCAGCACGCGGTGCAGACATGCTGATCACGACCGGCGGTGCCAGTGTGGGCGACCATGATCTGGTGCAGCCCGCCTTGCAGGCCCGCGGCTTGCACCTGGATTTCTGGAAAATCGCGATGCGCCCCGGCAAACCGCTGATGTTCGGCACGATAGATGGCATGCCGGTGCTGGGCCTGCCAGGCAACCCGGTTTCCGCCTATGTCTGCGCCATGCTGTTCATGGCCCCGGCCATTGCGGCGCTGTCTGGCCTGCCCGACGAACCACCGATGCTGGAAACCGCCCGCCTCAGTGCTGCCATGCCCCCCAACGACACCCGAGAGGATTATGTGCGTGCGCGTTTGCACCGCGATGGCTATGAATGGGTGGCAACGCCGTTCAGCAAACAAGATTCCGGAATGCTACTCACCTTGGCAAGCGCTCAGGCGTTGATCAAACGCCCGCCATACGACCCGGGAAAAATGATCGGTGACGTCGTGGAAATCATACGGTTGGGGACAATGGGGCGTTAGCCGCTGATGGTAAACACAGCGACTTCACTGGCTGCTTTTGCCCGCGGCAAGCTGGCGTCCTTGGATGCCCAGAGCCTTCGGCGTCAGCTTGTCGAAAGCCACCGCGATGATGCCCTGTGGATCACCCGCAACGGCAAGCGCCTGCTGTCCTTCAGTTGCAACGATTATCTCAACTTCACCCAGCATCCGGAGATTATCGAGGCATCAATCGCAGCAACGCGGCGCTGGGGGGTTGGCTCCGGCGGCTCACGGCTCGTGACCGGTAATCACCCTTTATTCAGTGCATTGGAAGCCAAGCTCGCCGCCCTGAAGGGTTGTGAGGCGTCGTGCGTATTCGGCTCAGGGTATCTCGCCAACATAGGCATTATTCCTGCTATCGTTGGAAAATCCGATTTATTGCTGGTCGATGAATTGGCCCATGCCTGCATCTGGGCCGGAGCAGCCTTATCAGGCGCACGGGTGATCCGCTTTAACCATAATTGTGTAGCTCATGCGGCCGATTTACTGGCACGCCATCGCCATGACCACCAGCATGCGCTGATCGTTACCGACCATGTGTTCTCAATGGACGGGGATCTCGCCCCGGTTGCGTCATTGATGGACCTCGCCAGCCAACATGGGGCTTGGCTAATGACTGACGATGCGCACGGGCTCGGCGTTGTCAAAAGCGACACCAATCACGTGCCGTTGCAAATGGGCACCTTGTCGAAGGCGATTGGTGCCTACGGCGGTTATTTATGCGCCTCGCAGCCGGTGATCGAGCTGATGCGCAACCGCGCCCGCAGTTTCGTATATTCCACGGGGCTGCCGCCCGGCACAGTGGCCGCCGCGATTACCGCACTTGATCTCATTGAGAGAGAGCCAGACTACGCGGCCCTCCCATTGGCCAGGGCACGCCAGTTCACCCGCGCCCTTGGTCTACCCGAAGCCGAGAGCCCGATTGTGCCATTGGTCCTGGGTGAGGCTGAAACCGCCTTGATGGCCTCTCATATCCTGTCCGAGGCTGGATTTTTAGTCACTGCCATTCGTCCCCCCACTGTCCCGTCAGGAACCTCAAGGCTGCGCTTCACCTTCACGGCACGGCACCCCGAAGCCGAAGTGGACAGGCTGGCCGCGCTGATCAAATCCCGTATTTTATCGGCCACCGCCGAACACCCGCTTTCATAACGCTTGACGCGATAACGAGAACCTAACTAGAACATCCGAATGTTGGCGTTTTGTTCCTGCGTCTGACACTTTCCGGAGGTTGCTCAATGCTAACCAGTAAACAGCACGAATTATTGGTGTTTATCGACAAACATCTGCGCCAAACCGGCTGCTCGCCTAGCTTTGAGGAAATGAAGGACGCGCTGGATTTGCGCTCAAAGTCAGGCATCCACCGGCTGATAACGGCGCTAGAGGAACGGGGATTTTTACGCCGCCATAAGCACCGGGCACGGGCGTTGGAGGTGGTTAAGCTCTCCGAGGATTTCGCGCCCTCGGAACAGGAGGCCCCCCGTTTCGCCCCGAAAGTGATCCGCGGCGACTTTTCTGGCAAATTCACGGCCCTACGGGCTGCCAACGAAACCGGCGCGGTATCGTTGCCGCTTTACGGAAAAATTGCCGCTGGCCTGCCGATCGAAGCGCTGCAAGACAACAGCAACGAAATTGAGGTGCCGGTTTCATTACTCGGCAATGGCGACCATTTTGCCTTGGAAGTGGACGGCGATTCTATGATCGACGCCGGGATTTTGAGCGGCGACACGGTCATTATCCGCAGAGGCGAGACCGCGGAAAATGGCCAGATTATCGTAGCGCTTATCGACGAAAATGAAGTGACACTGAAACGGCTGCGCCGCCGTGGCAACTCAATTGCGCTGGAGCCCGCCAACGCCAAGTTCGAGACCAAAATTCTGCCGCCGGACCGGGTGAAAATTCAGGGCCGCTTGGTGGCCCTGCTGCGCAAATACTAACTCAGCCGGGTTTAACTTCGCGTTTAGGTGGAACGCCGCTATCAAGCGCTGCCAAGGCAGGCATCAAGCCCTTCAGAGAAAAATCGATGGTGATGAGCTTACCATTCATGAGGCCAATTTTAGCGTGACCCTTTGCCTGGTTGCTGTGAACATCCTTCGTGAAACGTGCGGCCGGCTGGTCGATCACGAAGCAGCCATTTTCATTACAAAAATTGTAGGCAGCATCAAGCGGCTTTAAGGAATCTACTGATAACTCAACGCCTGGCTTCAGCGCCACGCCGAGCGGGGCGAGGATATTCACATCGTGGCCTTTGGCGTCGTTTCTGACAAACGTGACTGTCAGCAACTGAGTGACGTGGCCATTTTGGTTCAACACCAACTGCTGCTGCACTGAGCAAATGGTGTGCGTAGGCTGGCCCGCCGGCGTGGTGGATAGGCAGCGATACACCCAGTCGCCGTAGGCCTGAGCGAATAACTTTTGCGCCGGTGCGACCGGGGCCGGGGCCGGGGCCGCTGCTGTTGAGGCCGGTGTCGGCGCTGTGGGTTGATCTGCCGCAATCGCGCTTAATGGGGCCAAACCCGCCACAATACACGATGCGAAACATAGTTTCCGATACTCAATCATGCGGCTTGGTTTCCTTAATGGATTCGGGGACGGTTCGACCTCAAAGCTGCGTAATAAAACCCGGCGCTAAATACAAGATTGCCGGGTGTGAGCCACTCAGCGTGGTTTCAGAATTTTATTTTTGCGGCGGCGTTCCTGCTCGTTGGGTTTAGCGTTGGCCGGGCGTTCTGGCCGGACTGGCCGCGCCGGTTTGGCTTTGCCCGGGCGGGGGCCCAGGTCACGCGCCGGTCCCGCCCCTGGCGGGCTGCTCGCTTCGATTAACATGTCAGCATTTGCCGCCGCATAGGTTGCAGCTTGGAAGCGCTCCGCAGCGGCTTGTGTGATCTCAAACTTGGTTTCCTTATCGAAAATCCGGATCACGCCGATTTCCGCCTTCGTAATGCCGCCCATCCGGCAGATCAGAGGAATCAGCCATTTCGGGTCGGCATTATTTTTACGGCCCACACTGGCGCGGAACCAAGTCATAGGAGCACCGTCCTCACGCTTCTCGAATGGCACATTTTCACGCGGGGTGCGTTCATGGGACGCGCGGTCGTGGGGTGTGCGCTCTGCGTTACGTTCATAAGCCGCACGTGCCGGCCGGGCGGCGGCAGCGGGGGGCTGATATTGCACGGAAATCTCCTCGGGCGAGGGCAACCGGGCGCGGTACAGGCGGATTAGCGCCGTGGCGATGGACTCCGGGCTTTGGCGGGCCAGCAGTTGCTGCGCCAGCGCGATATCCTCCGGCAACGGAGCTTCGGTGAGCGACGGGTCGGACAGCAGGCGCTCCTGGTCGAGTGCCCGGATCTCTTCGGCGGTTGGCGGGTCGGCCCAGGCAGCGTTGATGTTGGCGGAAGTGAGCAGCATTTCAGCCCGGCGGCGCTTGCTGTTGGGCACCAGCAAAATGCACATGCCCTTGCGCCCGGCCCGGCCGGTACGGCCCGAGCGGTGCAACAAGGTGGCCTTGTTGGTGGGTAAATCGGCGTGAATCACCAAATCTAGGTCAGGTAAATCCAGGCCACGCGCCGCAACGTCGGTGGCTATACACACCCGGGCGCGGCCATCGCGCAGTGACTGCAAGGCATTGTTACGCTCGTTCTGGCTAAGTTCGCCTGAAAGCGCCACGGCATCGAACCCGCGCTCCAGCAGGCTGCCTTGCAAACGCCGTACCGCCTCGCGGGTGGCGCAGAATACCAAAGTGCCCCTCGCTTCATAGAAGCGCAGCAAGTTCACCAGCCCGAGTTCGATCTCATGACCTGAAATCCGCACGGCGCGGTATTCAATATCGGCGTGCGGCTGGTTGCGGGCCACGGTATCGATCCGCAGAGCGTCCTGCTGATATTGCCGGGCCAGGGCGGCAATATCCTTGGCGATGGTAGCGGAGAACAGCAATGTCCGGCGCGAGGTGGGGGCGGCGTTGAGGATGAATTCCAGCTCGTCCTTGAAGCCCAAATCCAGCATTTCATCGGCTTCATCAAGCACCACCACCTGAATGGCGGCGAGGTTCAGGCGCTTGCGGTTGATATGGTCCTGCAGGCGGCCGGGGGTGCCAACAACAATATGAGCACCGGCATTCAAGGCGCGGGCTTCCTCGCGGGCATCCATGCCGCCAACGCAGGAAACCACTCGGCCACCGGCCTGGGCGTATAGCCAGGTAAGTTCGCCATGCACCTGAATCGCCAGCTCGCGGGTGGGGGCAATGACCAGCACCAAGGGGGCACCAGCAGCAGGAAAGCGCTCTTCGGCGCCCAGAATGGTGGACGCGAAGGCCAAGCCATAGGCGACGGTTTTGCCGGAGCCGGTTTGGGCCGAGACCAGCAGATCGCGGTCCTCAGCGTCATGTTCCAATACGGCAAGCTGAACGGCGGTGGGTTCGGTATAGCCGCGCGCGACCAGCGCACGCTGCAAAGCGGGGTTTTCTATAGGGAAGGTCATGGCGGCTCGTACTCCGAGTGCGGCCAGGCCGCAACGCAGGACAGCATTACCCATATGGCACGGCATTGCTCCAGGGGCGAAACTCACCATCTGTGGAAACATGGAAAGTGTCCTTTGAACATTCTGAAGATTTCAGGTGTGCTGGTAGCCCTGGGTTGCGCTGGGTGTGTCCAGTTGCCGCAATTCGACCCTGACTTGGCCTGCACGATCCCAACCCACACCGAAACCGAGGCGCTGGCGGTGATGCAGGCCCGCAGCGTGGCACTGACTCATACGCCATTTGTAGCCGGCAATAAGGTGGTGCTTCTGGAAAATGGCCCTGCCACTTATGGTGCCATGCTGGCCGCCATGGCTGCGGCAACCGACCGGATTGATATGGAAAGCTATGAGTTTGACGGCGATGTGGCCGAAAAATTCGCCGACATAATGATCGCCAAGCAGGCGCAAGGCGTGCAGGTGCATTTAATTTATGATGATTACGGCACCAACGCGCCCGCCGGCTTGTTCGACCGGCTCCGCAAAGGCGGGGTGCAGGTGGTCAAGTATAACCCGCTTGACCCTCTCCAGATGAAAACCCTGGACATTAACAAGCGCGACCATCGGAAACTATTGGTGATAGATGGTGAAACAGCCTTCACCGGCGGTGTGAACATCGCACAGGTTTATGAAAACCATCACGCCAGCTATCAGCATGAAAAAGCCCCCGGCTCGATACCCTGGCGTGACACAGATGTTGAGGTCTCGGGCCCGGTGGTGAATGTTTTTGATCAATTATTCGTGCAGACCTGGGCGCAACAAAAAGGCCCGCCATTGCTGCCAACGCCACCGGACACCGCAATTGAGGGCACCTCAGTGGTGCAAGCGCTCGATGGCTCGCCCGTGGATGGTCACCCAGCCATTTATAAAACGTTATTAGTGGCCATGGCAGCGGCGCACAGCTCTATCCATCTGACCACCGGGTTTTTCGCCCCACCGCCTGACATGATCCAGGCTTTGGAGTGCGCCGCCCGCCGTGGCGTGGATGTGCGGGTGATCGTGCCCGCGGTCAGTGATAGCGGTACCACCGTTACCGCCGGGCGCTCACATTATGAAGATTTATTGAAAGCCGGTGTCCATGTTTATGAGCGCCATGGGGCCGTTCTGCATGCCAAAACGGCAGTGATCGATGGCCAATGGTCGGTCGTGGGGTCTTCCAACCTGGATTGGCGCAGTGTGGTTTTTAACAATGAAATCGACGCCGTGGTGATGGGGCCAGACTTCGGCGGCCTGATGGAGGCTATGTTCAGTAAGGATCTTGCCGCCTCCAAGGAGATCACGCTCACGGCGTGGCGACACCGAGGGGTGGCTGAGCGGCTGAATGAGGTTCGGGCCCGGATGGTGGAGTCGCTTTTATAAGGATGCGAGGCCTCTCAACCGGATTGCACCCTCAACCAGGCCCAAAGATTGCGAAAACATCTTAACTACCGCCCGATAAGCATTGAAGGCAAAGGCCCCTTGCCCTATGATAAAAGCGACCAGGAAACACCCTGGCCACATAATTGATGGTAAGAGGACAGTTTTAATAGTGCGACCCCCGAAAAACGACCGCCAACGGCAGCCACGCCGCCGCGGTTTTGATGACGATAATTTCTTTGGCAACACACCGCCTCCCCCGCCGTCTTTTTCCGGGTTTGGGTCCGCCTCTTCCGCTCCGGAGTCGAAGGCCACCGTGAAGTGGTACAATTCCGAGAAGGGATTCGGTTTCGTCGAGATGTCCGACGGGTCCGGTGACGTGTTCCTGCACGCTAACTCTTTGCAAAATGCCGGATTCCAGGCTGTGACGCCTGGCTCGATTTTGCAGGTCCGCGTCGGTCAGGGCCAGAAGGGCCGTCAGGTTGACCAGGTGATTTCCGTCACTGAAGGCACCGGCGAAGCACCCGCACCTCGCGGCGGCGGTTTTGGTGGCGGTGGTTTCGACCGTTCCCGCTCGTCGGCACCGCGGGCACCGCGC
>NCFD01000413.1 GCA_002281005.1 Acidocella sp. 35-58-6
TTGACGCTGTCTCTGGCGGCCGTCATTCAGTCCTGGGTAGCGCCTGCCTATTAGGCCGAGCCATTGACTTGGAGGGCCAAGGCTCATAATTGGCGCTCTCGTTGCCGGGAACGTGGACAGGCGGTGGTCGCCTGCGCCCGCTCTTTTTGTTTTTGTGAAACAAAGGGAGACTACTGGCGGAATTTTAACAAGAAAGGGTATGCGCCATGACCAAGCGCACTGAGAGTAAGTACAAGATTAACCGCCGTTTGGGCGTTAATTTGTGGGGCCGCGCGAAGTCGCCGGTCAACAAGCGTGAATACGGGCCGGGCCAGCATGGCCAGCGCCGCAAAAAGCCGTCTGATTACGGCGTGCAGTTGATGGCGAAGCAGAAGCTGAAGGGCTATTACGGCAATATCTCCGAAAAATCCTTTTATAAATATTACGAGGAAGCCGTGCGCCGTAAGGGCGATACGTCGGAAAACCTTATCGAGATTCTTGAGCGCCGCCTGGATGCCGTGATCTATCGCATGAAATTCGCGGTAACGCCGTTCGCGGCCCGCCAGTTTGTCAGCCATGGCCATGTGACCGTGAATGGTCAGAAGGTGAATATCCCGTCGTTCCTGGTGAAGGATGGCGATGAGATTGAAGTGCGCGAAAAATCCAAGCAGATTGCTGTGGTTTTGGACGCCGCCCAGAGCGCTGAGCGCGACATTCCCGAATATATGGAAGTTGATCACCGCGCCATGAAGGGCAAGTTCCTGCGGGCGCCGAAGCTGGCCGATGTGCCCTATCCGGTGCAGATGGACCCAAACCTGGTGGTGGAATTCTACTCCCGTTAACGAATGTTACCTGCCCGGAATTGGGCAGTTACAAACACGGCGCATTATAAACTTTCAAAATAGGAGGTTTTTATGCGCCGTTTTGTTTTGTTATCTTTGCTCGCAACATTTGCCGTCCCAGGTCTCGCCTTGGCCCAGGCCGCGCCCAACACATCCCCGGCGATGCAAGCCCCCGCCGCACCACCCGGCCCTTTGGCTCATAGCGGGCATGACCACGCGGCGATGCTACAAAAAATGCACGACCGGTTTAATGCCGCCAACACGACCCATGATGGTCATTTGACGCTGGCGCAGGCCACTGCGGCTGGGTTGAAGCCGGTGGTAGCGCACTTTGCCGAAATCGACACTGCAAAGCGCGGCTATGTGACCTTTAACCAGGTGCAAGCCTGGCACATGGATGAGATGGCTAA
>NCFD01000049.1 GCA_002281005.1 Acidocella sp. 35-58-6
CGAGCAAGTCGAAAAACGAATTCCAGGTTTCAAGAAACACCGGGCCGCAATGGTGTGAAATTGCCGGACTCCAGATCACCGGTGTGATAAAAAATGCGATTTGCATGACGCTGGCGACAAGCGGCAGCACATCGCGGTAGCGCGTGCAGAGCACCCCTAGGATCAGGCAAATAGCAAAGCCATCCACCAGCCAGAGTGCGAAGCCAGGGATCAGCAGAAATGAAAACTTGCCCGGCATAATTCGTAGGATAAAAAACACCAACACAATTACTAGAATATTATGCAGCAGAACAAACACATTACGCACCACCACTCGAGCGGCATGCATTGATAAAGGCATCCGCATCGCTCGCAACATTGCTTCCTGAGTGGTGAAGCAGGTGCAGCCTTCTGCCACCAAACACGAGATAAATGTCCATAAAACCAGCGAAAGCGAGATAAATGGCAGGTAGGTTGTCAGCTCAATATCAAATAACTCGGAGTATAAAAAGCCTAGCGCAAACACCATCATGCCGGTTGATATCGTTAGCCAGAATGGACCCAGAATTGAACCTCGGTATCGCAGTTTGATGTCAAAAACGCTCAAGGCCCAAACCAGCCGCCATAGTGCCATGGTTTTGTTGAGATCCGCGAAGGCCATCGCCGCTCGCTCGCGCCAGCTTTGGCCAGCGTAGATTAGAAGATGCTCGGCCTGAACAACGGCGGGGTCCGCCATAGCGGCCGAAGGCGCGGCTTGCCGGAAGTTGAAGTTCATATTCACGGGCTGGCGTTACCCGAATTACCAGGACGCTTCAACGCTGTCCCGGACCTCACAGACGTTAATTTTGGCGCACGGGGTTGGTGCTGGCTGTCTCAATGACCGTGATTGGCGCGCCCGGAGCCAGGTTCGGGGTGGGGTCAGCTTGCATGGCCGAGATGGCATTGCCGTCTTTTTTGACGATCACCACCTCCGCGCGTTGTGTCGGCTGGGCAGGCAACGGCTCATGTAATGCCGATAATACCGCATTGACGCCCAGGCTGTTGCTGTCTGTGACACGCACGGCGGCAATAACCCCGGTGGTGGCGGCGCTGGTTGCCGCAACGGGCAGGGTGGCTGAGGGCGATGGCGGGGCGGGTGGGGCCGCGCAACCGCTAACAAGCGGGAAAAAACCTGCCACAATTAAGGCCGCACGGTAGGTGTTTTTCACAATCGACCACTCCAAGTACATTAAAATATAGTTACCATGGTGCGTCGTTGGCAGCATAGGGTTAATTCAGCCGGCCGCGAGGTCACGGGACCGACGATTTTGATTGCAGATAATTCCTTTATAGTTTAGTCGGTTGTAGTCTATACCTGAGATTACCCCTTAACTGATCAATCCAAGCTGATGTTTTGCCTTTGGAGGCCTGTTTTTAGTATGCCAACCGATCATCGCGGGCGTTGCAAATCTGTGCTGCGGGTCACCGTCAGTTTTGCCAGCTTGGCGTTGCTGACCGCCTGCGCCGGTGGCAGCAAAGTGGCAACCGGCCCCTCGACCGATTATTATCTATCGCATGCGGCGGGTAACTACACGCCACCTGGTCCACCGGACGACCCTTGGGGGCCTTACATTAAAATCGCGGCCGGCCGGTTTGACGTGCCTGAGCAGTGGGTGCGCCAAGTGATGAAGGTGGAATCCGGAGGGCACCAATACATCGGCGGGCAGCTTACCGTGTCATCGTCCGGGGCGATGGGTTTGATGCAGTTGGAACCTGAAACCTATCAGGAGATGGCATCGCGCTATGGGCTTGGGTCTGACCCCTTCAACCCGTATGACAATATCATGGCCGGTACGGCTTATATTCACGAGATGTACTCGGTTTATGGCTCGCCGGGGTTCCTGGCCGCCTATAATGCCGGGCCGGGGCGGTTGGATTCCTTTGAAAATTATCACCAGCCGTTGCCGCATGAGACCACCAATTACGTGGCGATGATCGCGCCGCGCATTCAGGGTTATTACCCGCAACACCGCTCTGAGGCTGACCAGTTGGCGCTGAATACCATGCCGATGAGTTCTGGCAGCGGAATTTTGCCTCCCGGTGTGGCCCCGGCCCCTTACCCGACGCCAGATACCCCGAGCACACCGTTGGCACCGGTTGAGGTGGCTGATTTGGCACCACCGCCCTCTAACCAGTCCGCGATGTATACGCCCGGCCCGGCACCAAGCGCCCCCGCGCCGCAACCGCCGCCGCATGGGTCTGGTTTCTCATTTATCCCCTCGGCGATGGCTGATACGCCGCCCCCGCACATGCAATTGCCGCCGCCCGCCCCTCCGCCAGTCCGGCAGGCCGTGTATGCGCCACCGCCCGTTCACGAGATGGCCTCTAGCGGTGCAGGTGGCGGCACAGGAGGCTGGGCGGTGCAGGTTGGCGCCTATAATACTGTCGACAAAGCCAAGGCGGCGTTGGGGATAGCCGAGCTTTCGGCCGTGCAGATGTTGCTTCACGGCAAGCCGGTTGTGGCTTCAGTAAATAACGGTCTTGGCACTATCTATCGCGCCCGGTTTGTGGGATTGCCGCACGACCAAGCGGTTGATGCTTGCCAGCGGCTTTCGGGTGGCCCGACTGGTTGCGTGATTTTGTCGCCGGACGCGCAGTCTTAAGACTCACGATCCGGCACCGCCCAGTGCCCGCAAAAAAAGGCAGTTGGTTTTCACCGCTGCCTTTTTTGTTGGAACGCCGAACACACGCTAGTTGTGTAAAGCTGGTTTAATGTCTTCGCACTCTAGGGGGCAGCCAGGAAGCCCTTGTAGGTTTCCAGCAGGTGCTCTTGCTCCGCAATCATCGCCAAAGTTTCCTGCTGGTCCATCGGGTACAGAGTGGTTTGGATTTTTGCAGCCCAGGCCTGAACTTCAGGTGACTTCACAGCGGCCACCAAGGCAGTGGAAAGCTTCGTTGCGATCTCCGGCGGCAGGTTTGGCGGCGCCACCACGGTACGGAATTGGAACAACTTGCCGAGGTTCGGCTGGTTCACTGACGTTGCATCCTCAATACCTGGCACCGGCGATTTATCGGCAAACACGAACATTAATCGCATTAGCTTGGATTTTGCCATGTTGGCAATTGAGGCCAGCGAATGCACGGTTACATCCACGTCGCCGCGCGCCACTGCAATCATCGAGCTGACCGACCCTTCATAGCCGCTGACAATCGTTACATTGAGATTGAATACGCCAGCGATAATCTTGCTAACCAGATAATCAGCCGAGGCCTTGCCCGAAGAGGACATTTTGATAACGCGCTGCTTGGAGAGCGCCTGCAAATCCGCAATTGTATGGATCGGGCTATTGGCGGCCACCGCGAGGCCTAAGGTGTCGCGGCCAAGGTTCGCCAGCCACGTCATTTTATTCACATCGAAACCAGGCTTGGGCTTCACATGCAGCAGGCCCGGCAGGTTGGCGATACACATATTGTAGCCATCCGGCGGATCCATACTGAGTGTGAATACAGCTTCAGCGCCGGCGGCACCTGGCTGGTTGATGGGTTCAACATTGACGCCCAGGCTCTTGGTTAAAACGCCACAGAATTCCCGCACGTAGGAGTCAAAGTCACCGCCCGCCGCATAGGGCACGATGAAGTTGATGGTGTGGTCTGGAAACTGCGCGGCACAAGCCCGTCCGCCTCCCGCCAATAACATACCTGCGCTGGCGGCGAGTCCAAGGCCTTGGCGGCGGGTCAGGCTGGTCAGATTCGTCATGGTACGCTCCCGTAAAAGTGCGTATATCGCACAAAAGTTATGTTATTTTGACCTTCCCATAGAGTGCCGGGTGCGTCAACGGCTATGCTGGGCTGCTGGTGGGCTAACGCGGTCCGCCAGTTCAGCGCCTGCGTCGAGCGGTAATTGCCAGAACAGCAACAGTGAGAGAGCTGAGATACCGCCCAAAACACAAAAGGCGACCGAAAATGCATGTACGGTCAAATGTGCACCGCCGTTTCCCGCCAAGCCTAAAATCAGGGCCGCCAAGGCCACGCCGGCAACCTGTGATATCCGCTGCGCCATCTGACTCATGCTGGTGGCATCGCGCATTTGCACATTGTTGACCTCAGCAAAGGCGATCGTGTTGACGCTGGTCATTTGCAGCGACCGGAATACCCCGCCACCAAAAATAACGGCCATCATGAACAGCCGCGATGTGGATTGATCGAACGAGCCGTACATGAACATAAACCCGGCAGTGATGAGTGCATTCCAAATGAGAATATTACGGAACCCAAATTTTTTGATCACCCGCCGGGAGATACTACGCATACCAAATGACCCAGCCGACGAGATAAACGTAATGGTACCTGATTTCAGCGGCGAATAACCAAAGCCCACCTGCATCAGCAATGGCAGCAAAAACGGAATTGCCCCGAAGCCGAGCCGGAATATGCTGCCACCCGTTACACTGATCCGAAAACTTGTGAGACGGAACAGACGTAAATCCAGAATTGGGTTGCTGACGATTCGGCTATGAACGTAATAAATAGCCAGCGTGATAAGCCCGGCAAACAGCAGGCCAAGTGGCATGATGTTGTCACCAAGCTGGCTGGAGACGGAATCAAGTGCGGCCATTAGGCAACCAAATCCGAAGCCCGTTAAAACAAACCCCCGCCAGTCGAAGGCGTTCACCTCGGCTTTGTTCAAATCTCTGATAAATTGCAGTGTTAAAACGATCCCTAATATACCGGCAGGGACATTGATCCAGAAAATCCAGCGCCATGAAATGAAGCTGGTAATCGCGCCCCCCAGCAGCGGCCCGGCGGCCGGGCCGATGATGGCGGTCATGTTCATCAACACCATCGCGGATAGTAGTTCGTTTTTTTCGACCGATCGCACCAGTATCAGCCGTCCCACCGGCACCATCATGGCGCCGCCTAACCCCTGAATGACCCGCGCCGCCACCAGGGTGGTGAGGTTAATGGAGACACCACATAGAACAGAGCCTAAAGTGAACAATCCTATGGCGAGACAGAATATCCGCCGCGGCCCAAATTTGTCAGCAACCCAGCCGCTCATGGGCAAAAAAATCGCGAGTGACATCAAATACGATGTGATGGCCAAATGCAGCTTCAGCGGTGTCACCCCAAGCGAGCCGGCCATCGAGGGCAGTGAGGTTGCCAGCGCGGTCGAGTCCATTTGCTGCATGAACAGGGCGCAGGCCACAATCAGTGGCACAATTTTACGCGTGGGCAACGCCAATTTGGACTCCTCAACAGGCGAACCAGTGTATGGCATTCTCGGCAATATGTAGAGAGTGCGGGGCGGCAGACGAACGGCTTTTGCGTGAAACCGCCTAATGCCGCCGGATTTAAGGTTCCGTTGTCATGGGGAATGCCGCTATAGATAGCGAGAGCCAAATGGGCGGGTGCGTGGAGCTACGCGTGCCGCAGACCCGGACAGGGAGAGGAATAATCTCGTTGAGTACGTCATTGCCGCTGCTGCCCCCTAGTCATCCGCAACGCCAGGAACTGAATGACGAGGCTCACGCCCGGCCCCCCGAAACTCTCACCGCGCCGGTGCGGATCTCATACCTTGCTTTGTACGGCGATAGCTCGTTGCGTGAGGGGCAGCTGCAGCACATCGCGGGCCTCGCTGCGCGTTTCGGGGTTAAGCCGCCAGCCCCTGGGGCGATCCATTATAGTGCCAATATGGGGCGGTTCCGGCTAAAATGGGAACGTCATTCAGAATTTGCCCGCTATAAGTTTATTATCTCCGGCACCGGCGAAGACCCGTTTGCAGACCCGCCAATCCGGCAGGTGCCACCAGAGTGGTTAGCGGGGCTGACCGGACAAACCCTCACCGCCACCCACGCGGCGTTTCTGCCGCTGGGCGATGCGCAGCCTGATTATGACGCGATTTCAGGCCGCCTGTTTGCGGGCAACCCGCTCATTGGTTCAGCCGTCGCGGGCGGGGCCGGCATTGCGCTAACTGACTTGCGTATCCGCCCCGATGGTTTCAGCCGTCTGCTAGTGCTCGATAAATCCCTGCGGCCCCGCCAAGCGGGCCGGGCGTTGCAGCGGCTGCTCGAAATTGACACCTACCGGTTGCTGGCTTTGCTAACGCTGCCAGTGGCGCGGCAACTAACCCCAGCACTGGCCGCCAGCGAGCATGAACTGGCAGATATTACCTCAGCCCTGGTGGGGGTCGCGGAAGCGGGAGAGCCGCAATTGCTGGACCGGCTGACACGTCTGGCCGCTCAGATCGAAAGTTTCGAATCGCAAAATAATTATCGTTTCAGTGCAGGCCGGGCTTACTATCAACTGGTGCAACAGCGCATCGCCGAATTGCGCGAGGAGCGGATTGTTGCGATCCAGACGTTCCGGGAATTCACTGAACTGCGGCTGGCCCCGGCGATGAATACTTGCAGCGTAACGGCACTACGTTTGGAATCGCTGTCATCGCGGGTGGCGCGGGCCACGCAGTTGCTGTCCACTCGCGTTGATGTCTCGCGCGAGCAACAGTCGATTGCGGTGCTGGAATCAATGAACGAGCGGGCTGATTTGCAATTACGGCTGCAGCAAACCGTCGAGGGTTTATCGGTGGCGGCGATTACCTATTACATCATCGGGTTGATCGGCTATGCCGCGCGCGGCGTGCAGGCCGGTGGGGTAAAAATCGACCCGGATATGGCGATGGGCATTGCCATCCCGTTTGTGATCCTAGCGGTGGCAATGGGCATCCGGCGCATCCATCATAAAGTACTGCACGCAAGCGCGGGGCAGCCGCATAAATAGCTTTTGATCAAGCGGACTTGCCCGACCTTACCGGCATCGGCACACTGGCATTCATTCATTGCGGGAGCCGAGATGCCAATTAACTATGAAAGACTGATGAACTTCGAGATCCCTGATGTTCATCACACGCTAACCAAGCGTGAAGCTGCGTTTTATGCGCTCTCCTGCGGGTTTGGCGCCGATCCGATGGATGAGGCGCAATTGGATTACGTCGATTTCGACCGGGATTTGAAAATTGTCCCCTCGATGCCGGTGGTGCTGGGTTATCTGCCGGGTTTTATCGCGGACCCACGCACCGGTATCGACCACGTGAAGGTGGTGCATGGTGATCAATCGGTGGAACTGATGGCGCCGCTGAAGGCGGGGCAGGCGGTGGTCTGCCGCAACCGCATTGCCAGCCTGATTGATAAAGGTGAGGGCCGCGGCGCTTTGATGGTTATGGAACGCACGATCACTGACGCGGCTAGCGGCTCGGCGCTAGCTAAAACCACCGCCACCATCGTGCTGCGCGGCGATGGCGGGTTCGGCGGGCCATCCGGCCCGGTGCCGGAGCAACCGAAACTTCCTGAGCGCACCCCTGATATTTTTGTCGATTTGCCGACCCGGCCCGAGCAGGCTTTGTATTACCGCTTCAACGGCGATGATAATCCGCTGCACGCCGCCCCGAAATTTGCTGCGATGGCGGGGTTCCCGAGGCCGATTTTGCATGGGCTATGTACCTTCGGCGTGGTCACCCATGCGCTCCTGAAAGCCGTATGTGAC
>NCFD01000414.1 GCA_002281005.1 Acidocella sp. 35-58-6
GCCGAGGCAGATTTGATGGGCCATCCGTGGCAGATCATCGTTGGCCCGCGCGGTGCTGCCAATGGCATGGTGGAATTGAAACGCCGTGCCACCGGCGAGCGGTTTGAACTGCCGGTCGCTGAAGCCATCGCGAAAGTCCGCGGTTAATGTTTGGCCCGTTTGAGCGCAAGGTGGCCGCACGCTATTTGCGGGCCCGGCGCGGCGAGCGCTTTGTCTCGGTCATCGCGATTTTCTCACTAGTTGGTATCGCCCTTGGCGTGGCCACCTTGATTATCGTGATGAGTGTGATGAATGGTTTCCGGCAGGAATTGCTCAGCCAAATTCTTGGGCTGAATGGCGATATTGGGGTTTACGCCGCAGGTCAGCCGTTGACGAATTACGATGATATTTCTGGCCGAATCCTGAAAATACCAGGCGTGACCGCCGCCTTCCCCATTGTGCAAGGTGAGGTTTTGATGTCCGGCCCGCAAGGTGGGGCGCAAGACGGCATTGCTCGTGGCATCACACCGCAAGGGCTGGCTGCTTTGCCGACTGTTTCCAACCACGTGATCTCCGGCAATTTGAACGATCTGATCGGCGATGGTGTGATTGCAATTGGCGGCGGGCTGGCCAGTCAGTTTGGTTTGACCGTTGGTTCCACGATCCAGCTTATTTTGCCGCAAGGCAAAGCCACCATCATCGGCACCATTCCTAGTATCCAGAGCTTCAAAGTTGTGGCGGTGTTTGAAACCGGGATGCAGCAATATGATTCAAGTTTTGTGTTTATCCCGCTGCAGGCCGCGCAAACTTTGTTCCAGCAACCCAATGCCGCAACGCAAATTCAGGTTTACGTCACCGACCCCGACCACGATGACGCGATCAAACAAGCCATTCAGACCACATTAGCCAGCACGCCCATGCGCATTCTCGACTGGCGGCAGAACAATGATAGTTTCCTTGCCGCGGTGACGGTGGAGGGCAACGTGATGTTCCTCATCCTCACGCTGATTATTCTGGTGGCTGCGTTTAATGTTATTTCCTCGCTGATCATGATGGTGAAGGACAAAGCCCGCGACATTGCAATTTTGCGCACCATGGGGGCGAGCTCTGGCGCGATATTGCGGATATTTTTAATGTGCGGTGCGTCAGTGGGGTTTTTGGGAACCTTCATAGGCTTTGCTCTGGGCACGGTATTTTGTGCTTACATCGAAAATATCAGGCAATTTGTGCAGAAGATTACCGGCAC
>NCFD01000415.1 GCA_002281005.1 Acidocella sp. 35-58-6
GACCGGTTGAGGCGGACGATTGTATAATCAAATAGGTTTATGCCGGTTGCCAATGCCGTTTAGGCATGAATTCCATTCCTGGACGACGCCCCCCGCAACAGGCAAGCTGAGTTTCAGTAGAATGAGGAATATTACCGTGCGACGAGCAACCAATGGCAAACCAGGGCCAATCCACCCCTGGCCGTTGCGGTTGATGCATTGGCTGAATGCCTTTGCCATCGTGATGCTGATCGGCAGTGGCTGGCAGATTTATAACGCGGCCCCGCTATTTAACTTCACCTTCCCGGCAACCTTTACCATCGGCGCCTGGCTGGGTGCCGGTATTGCCTGGCATCTGGCGTTCATCTGGCTGCTGATGCTGAACGGGCTGAGCTATTTGCTGTGGGGGTTTTTAAGTGGGCATTTCAAGCAAAAATTCTGGCCGCTCTCGCCCAAGGCCGTGCTGAGCGACCTCGGCGCGGCTTTGCGCTTCAAACTGCCACACCAGACCGGGGTTTATAATGCCGTGCAGCGGGTGCTGTATGTGGGGGTGATTTTTGCGGGAATTACCATGGTGGTATCCGGCCTCGCGATCTGGAAGCCGGTACAGCTATGGTTTTTCACTGATTTATGCGGCGGCTACTACATTGCCCGCTACGTACATTTCACTGCCATGACATGCATTGTGGCGTTCCTGTTGATCCATATCGTACTGGTGCTGATGGTACCTCGCGTGCTGCCGGCCATGATCACGGGCGGCAAGCTCCCTGAGGTGCAATCATGAATAAACTCGATTTAGGCCGCCGCAAGCTGCTCAGCCGGGCGTTGGCGCTGGGCGCCATCACCACTCTGCCCGGCTGCGACTTTGAAGATCTGGCGCATCCCGACCTCGCCGATAAATTCCTGCGCACCATGCTGGCCTTTAACGACGAGATGCAGGCTTTGCTGTTCAACCCGCACACGCTGGCACCGACATTTCCAGCCAGCATGGTTACCAACCCGCCACGGTTCAATGCCTTTTACGACATATCAATGGCCCCGATGGTGGACCCAGCGACCTATCAACTCGAACTCGGCGGGCAGATCCAAGATAAACAGCCTTGGACCCTGGCGGCGTTGAGGGCATTGCCGCAGGAGGGCCAAATTACCCGGTTTGTCTGCGTGGAAGGCTGGCGCGTTATCGGCCAATGGAGCGGCGTGCCGCTAGGTTACTTTCTGCACCGCATTGGAGCCGACACAACTT
>NCFD01000416.1 GCA_002281005.1 Acidocella sp. 35-58-6
GGGCGGCTTTTAATACGGCCGAGATTTCGACGGGATGATGGCCATAATCATCAATGACGGTAATGCCGCCAGCCTCGCCGGTGGTGGTGAAGCGGCGCTTGACGCCTGCGAAGGATGCCAATGCCGCTTTGATTTTTGACTCCTCAATTTCCATTTCGGTGGCCACCGCAATGGCAGCCAGAGCGTTTTGCACATTATGGTTGCCGAGCATCGGCAGGCGGAATGGTCCCATCCGCCGGGCGCGGCCGGTGGCACGGTCGGAGAAGCGAACCTCGAAGGTGGCGCCACTGCGGTCGGACATGATGCGTTCGGCCCGCACATCGGCCTGCGGGGAAAAACCATAGGTTATCACACGATGATCTGATAATGCCGGGATCATTTGCTGGACCGCGGGATGGTCGATGCAGAGCACCGCGAAACCATAGAAGGGAATGTTGGAGACAAATTGGCGGTAGCCAGCTTCCATTGCCTCACGGGTTCCCCAATGGTCGAGATGTTCGGGGTCCATGTTGGTGACGATGGTGATGACGGGCGGCAGGCGTAGGAAGCTGCCATCTGACTCATCGGCCTCGACCACCATCCAATCGCCAGCACCCAAGCGCGTGTTACTGCCATAGGCATTGATGATGCCGCCATTGATAACCGTAGGGTCGAACCCAGCACCTTCTAAAACCGCGGCCACCAGGCTGGTGGTTGTGGTTTTGCCGTGCGTGCCGCCAATGGCAACGGACCATTTGAGGCGCATGAGTTCTGCCAGCATTTCAGCACGGCGGACCACCGGGATCAGTTTGGCACGGGCGGCGACCAGTTCGACATTGTCCTTTGGGACGGCTGTGGAAATAACAACCACCTGGGTGTTGCCGAGGTTGTCGGCGCTGTGGCCGATGGTAACGGGAATTCCGATAGCACGCAGGCGCTTCACATTGGCATTATCCGACATATCGCTGCCTTGCACCGAATACCCCAGCGTATGCAGAACCTCCGCGATACCCGACATGCTGATGCCGCCAATACCGACGAAGTGGATGGTTCCGATTGATAAAGGCAGTGCCCTCATAGTTTTGCTCCTGCCATGGCATTTTGTACCAGGTCTGCTAATTTTTCGGCCGCACCAGGGTGCGCTTGCGTCGTGGCGGCGGTGGCGGCGGATTCAAGGGTTTGCGGGTTGTTGATCAATGTCTCGATTTTATTGGCTAAAATTTGTGGCGTTAGT
>NCFD01000417.1 GCA_002281005.1 Acidocella sp. 35-58-6
ACGTTAGGGGCGCTTAAGCATCAGTTTATTGATAAGCAACCGGCCATCCAGCGGATGTGGAAGTAGTTTTGGGGGCTGCTTCGGAAGCGAGCGGTTGAGGGCCAACGAGGAATTTTTTGTGCTGGAATAGAAGGTTTGAAGCGGCGATGTGCCTCATCGCGGCGAAAACCTTAAGAATCCAACGCGAAAAAGACCCGTCACGCCAACCCGATATACTTTCGAAACAGCCTCTTATTCCGGGAATTTTGAAGCGCGGACATCCTCGGCGTACTTGGTCAATGCCTCCTGCATCAGTGCGGCGCCGTTGATGTAGGTGCGGGCGAAGCCGGGGGCGCGGTCCATGTTCAAGCCCAGGACGTCGTGCAGCACCAGCACTTGCGCATCGGTACCCGGCCCGGCGCCGATGCCGATGGTGGGAACCGATACGCGGCGGGTGATTTCGGCGGCGACATCGGCGGGAATGGCTTCCATCAGCACCATTCTGGCACCGGCTTGCGCCAACGCGATGGCGTCCTCAATGAGGCGTTCTGCTGCCTCGGGGGTTTTGCCCTGACGTTTGAAGCCGCCGAACTGGCGGACGTGCTGCGGAGTTAAGCCGATATGGGCGCATACCGGCACAGCGCGGGCGGAGAGGAAGGCAACGGTCTCGACCATCGGCGCCCCGCCTTCAAGTTTAACGATTTCGGCACCGGCTTTCATCAAGCGGGCCGAGGCAGCAAAAGCCTGGGCTGGGCTCTCCTCGAAGCTGCCAAACGGCAGGTCGGCCATGATGAGGGCTTTTTGCACGGCCTTGGCGACGATGGCGGTATGGTATTCCATTTGTTCGAGTGACACGCCAAGTGTGTCCGGTGCGCCGCCGATCATCATGCCGAGGGAATCACCGATTAAAATACCATCCAGCCCGGCGGCGTCGGCCATGCGGGCGAAGGGATGGTCGTAGGCGGTGATGAAACTGAGTTTGCGGCCTTCGCGTTTGGCTTTGTCCCAGTTGCCAATATTTTTGCTCATAATCCGGTTGCACCTAGTAAGAGGGTCAAAGCGTAAATGACGCTGGCGGCGCGAATTTCATCGCGGTCGCCGGTAAATTTCACCTGCCGGGTAAGTGTGCCGCCATGCATGTCCGCCAAACCGAACCAGACGGTGCCGACGGGTTTTTCGGGCGTGCCGCCATCGGGGCCGGCGATGCCGGTAACTGAAACGGCGAC
>NCFD01000418.1 GCA_002281005.1 Acidocella sp. 35-58-6
GACATGGCCACCATCAACCCATTTGACTTTTTCCTGGAGCCTGAAGCCGAGACTTACCCGTTTGCATATGATGAAATTCTGGCTGAGGAATTGGCCCCTTTTCGGGTGCTTCGTAAGCCCGGCAAGAAGCTCACGTGCCTGATCAACGCCGTAAATACGGCGCTCGGCGGCAAGGAGCTTCGCATGGTGGACATGCTGGTGATGGTCAACCGGCTGATCGCCGAGCGCATCTCCTACGTGGTGCGCATGGAACCCGGCGTTTGGTCGCCTGAGAAAACCCTCACCGAGGCCAAAGGCTCCTGCCGGGATTCCGCGTGGCTGCTAGTGAATTTAATGCGCCACCTGGGCTTCGCTGCCCGCTTCGTCTCTGGCTATTTGATTCAGTTGGTCGCTGACCAAAAGCCGGTGGGAGATGGCCCGGCTGGCCCGACCGAGGATTTCACCGACCTGCATGCCTGGGCAGAAGTGTATCTGCCCGGTGCCGGCTGGATTGGCCTTGATGCTACTTCTGGCTTGATGACCGGCGAGGGTCATATTCCACTTGCCGCCACCCCGTCGCCCAGTTCCGCCGCCGCTATTTCTGGCCTGGTGGGCGAGTGTGAGGCTGAATTCGATTTCGAGATGAAGGTAACCCGCGTGGCGGAAACCCCGCGTGTGACCAAGCCTTACACGCCGCGCCAATGGCAGGATATTCTGGCCCGCGGCGCGGCGGTTGACCTGGCCTTGGCGAAGGGCGATGTGCGCCTGACCATGGGCGGTGAGCCCACCTTTGTGTCGGCCACTGATATGGAAGCGCCGGAATGGAACATCGAGGCGATGGGCCCCACCAAGCGCCATTATGCTGGCCGGCTGATCCGCAAGCTGACCCCGCTTTGGGCGCATGGTGCCGCACTCACCTACAACATGGGCAAGCATTACCCCGGCGAGCAGCTGCCGCGCTGGTCGATCCATGCGCATTGGCGCGAGGATGGTGAGCCGGTCTGGCGTGATCCGGCACTGCTGGCCTCCGACGACGACAAGGATGACGCACAGGCCAAGGACGCCGCCAAATTCGCGGAAGCGTTGGCGGAGCGTCTGCAAATTGACCCAGGGCTGGTGAACCCGGCCTATGAGGACATTCATTATTACCTGTGGCGCGAGCACCGCTTGCCGGCCAACGTGGTGGCGGAAGATGCCAAATTGCGCGACGAACTAGAGCG
>NCFD01000050.1 GCA_002281005.1 Acidocella sp. 35-58-6
GGCAGGACGCTCAGTCGCGGAGGCGTTTCTGGAAATTTATTATTTAGAGAGAGCGTGCCAGGCGCAGATCGCGGCATTGTCCGGTGGGGCTAAACTCATATTCCCGCCAGTTGCCGTACAGGAACATACGGCACGTCAGTTCAATCCACCCGAACCATACCTGTCAGCACACTGTAAAATGGCTTGGCAATCGGCGCTGCGGTTGATCGCGAACTCAGGGTCTGACTATCGTACTTAGCCCAGGGCGTATTCGGCCTCCTGGGTATAGGTCGGTTGATCCTTACCCAGGAATGAGCTGAACAGTGTCACGTTGTCGGCACGAATTGGTGTCGACCGGTACAGGTTATTGGCCTGCACAAACGCAGCGAGGCTGGGGGTAACTGGCATGTCCATACGGGCTAGTGCGACATGGGGCGTGAAGCGCCGGCGGTCAGGCGGTAGGCCGATTCTGTGAAGGGCGGTTTCCACTTTGGCTTGCAGCTTGGTTAAATGCTCATTGCGCTCGACCCCGGCCCATAAACATGATGCTCGGCCAGATTTTTCAAACCAGCCCAGCCCGGAGAGCGAAAACGCAAAGCTGCGACCACGCAAGGTGGCGAGAGCCAGGTCTATTTCCTCGGCTTGCAAGCGGTTCGCCTCGCCGATGAAGCGCAGCGAAAGATGAAAGTTGTCGGTTGGCACCCAACGGGCGCCGGGCAGGTTGAAAGAGAGGTCGCTCAATTCTTCTTTGACTTCCCAGGGGAGGTCGAGGGCCACGAACAGGCGCATGGGTCAGCCGCCTTTTTGATAGGGTGGTCACGATTCGCATAAGAATCTTGCAATAACAGTGAGCAGAAGGTCAATCTTTAAATAGGTGCTGTGGCTTTGGCGAGCCACGCCAGAGTTTTGGCGTCAAGCTCGGAACCGCATTGTGTTTCCAGGCGCTTCCGTACGAGCGCATGATAGGCATTTAGCCAGTTTAGCGCCGAGGGTGACAAAAAAGCGGGGTCGATGAGCGCTGTATCGAACGGTACCAGCGTCAGTGTTTCAAAATGGAGAAATTTTCGCGGTGATTCAGTGAAGGGCGCTGGCTGTACCAGTACCAGGTTTTCCAGACGGATGCCGTAATGGCCGGGCAGGTAATAACCTGGTTCGTTGGAGAGAATCATGCCGGGTTGTAGCGTTACAGGCTTGGCAGTTCGTGAGATGCTTGCGGGGCCCTCATGTACCGACAAGTATGAACCAACGCCGTGGCCTGTGCCATGGTCATAATCGAGCCCAGCCTGCCAAAGCGAGTGCCGGGCCATGACTTCGATATGCGCTCCGGCAATGCCCTCGGGAAACACCAGTGCGGCAATTGCGATGTGACCGGCCAAAACGCGCGTAAAGTGCTCCCTTATTGCGCCGGGTGCGGGGGCAGGGCCGGTCCAGACCGTCCGTGTTACATCTGTCGTTCCATCTAAATATTGGCCGCCACTGTCGATCAGATACACTTCATTGGGCTTTAAGGTCCTGTTGGTTTTGGGGCTTACACGATAATGGATAATCGCCCCATGTTCTCCGGCCCCTGAGATTGCGGGGAAACTTTCCCCTTTAAATTTGCTTCCCATGGCGCGGCACGAGATGAGTTTGGCCGCTGCCGATATTTCAGTTTCGCCTCCGCCCGGGGCAACCTCCGCCAGCCAGGCTAAAAATCGTACCATGGCAACGCCATCGCGCAGATGGGCGGTGCGGGAACCGGCCTGTTCGGTTGCATTTTTGCAAGCGCGCGGAAGCGCCACCGGGTCAGGCCCTAGGGCGATTTTTGCGCCAGCGGCTTCCAGCGCGGTTTTGAACCAAATGGGCATCGTTGCGGAATCATAGCGTATGGTTTTGCCGGTCATGGCCGCGAGTGCTGCCGGTAGGGCGCTGCGCTCGGCAATTTTGATGTCTGGCCCTAGGTGAGCAACTGTCTCCGGCGGTAATTTTTGGGGTGGCATAAAAATTTCGGCGGTTGCATCGGCATTTAACAACGCAAAACCCAGGGCGATGGGCGTAAATTCCACGTCAGAACCACGTATGTTAAATAGCCACGCGAGCGACGAAGGGTCTGTTAAAATAGCTGCATCCTGCCCAGCTTCCTTGAGCATTTCAGCAAGATTTTGCCGCTTACTGGCAGACGTCTGGCCGGCATAGGTTACGTCATGTGGTATAGCGGGCGCCATTGGCAGGGCTGGCCGATCGGTCCAAATCACATCAATTGGATTCTCAGTGACGGGTATCATTTTCGAGCCGGAAAACCGGGCCAAAAAATCAGCCGAAATCAGCATAGGGTCGTAGCCGATGTTCAACCCGGCCGCGTTGGCTTGCAGCCAGGTTTCCGGTGGATGCTCCGTGATGTGAATGCGTTCCCACAAAGCTGCATCAGTTTCATCTTTAAGTTGTATTGTGTAGCGGCCATCGGAGAATATCGCCGCTTTATCCGCCAGTATGATCGCAAGCCCCGCGCTGCCGGTGAAACCGCTTATAAAGGCAAGTCTTTCTGCGGCCGCTGGAACATATTCTCCGAGATGTTCATCGGGTCTGGGGACCATAAATCCATCCAGATCGTGGCTTGAAAGCCAGGCGCGAAGGGCAGAAATCCGGTTATTATGCTGTGGTATCATGGAGTTGCCCCTTACTATGCGTTTACTGCAGGCCTGACTCTGCAGCGCCCATCGCTCAAAAAACGGGCAATTGTGTTATGCACTGCAACATATTGGTGCTGCTCGGTCGTATTGGCTAGGCCGCCATTCTAGAAACATAGGTGCGTATCATGACTACCAATATCTATAATTCCTTCTCACTGGGTAAGGTTGGCACATTGCTGTTTACCCGCCAAACGCCGCTGGTTGCTGCCGAACGGCATCCAACATTGCTGGGCTCGTTGAAAGCGTGGCGTGAGCGCCGGGCAGCCAGAGCCGAGTTGGCGTCTCTCTCTGACCGTGAACTTGCTGATATCGGGGTTACGCGGCAGGAAATTTCCTCTGTGGTGGTCCGCGGTCAGCGTTAAAGGCGGTTTGGCTGACGCAGAATAAGTGTTGTCCAGGCGCCATCAATGATCCGGCTATCGAGTACCAGTCCGGCGCGTCGATGGGCCGAGAGCACCCAGTTCGCTTGAATCGTGAGAAGCCCGGCGAGAATAGCAATCCCGCCGGGCTTTAAATTTTGGGCCAATTGGTGTGCCATCGCGCAGAGCGGACGCGCCAGAATATTTGCAAACACAAGGTCGTAGGGGGCTGCGCGCTGGATGCGTTTATCCATCCAGCCATCGGCTTTGATGGAGCGGATTTGGTTCGCAACGCCGTTTAATTTTGCGTTAGAACCGGCAACCCTTGCCGCGCGCGGGTCGATGTCGGTTGCCAGAACGCTTTGCTTCATCAGCTTGGCTGCCGCGATCGCGAGCACGCCTGAACCTGTTCCGAGGTCGAGAATATGCGTCGGGTGGTGATAACGCGCGATCCTTTCCAGCGCGACAAGACAGCCACGGGTCGAATTATGCTCTCCCGTACCAAAGGCGAGGCCTGCATCCAGGGTTAAAGTAATCCGGCCAGGTATCGCGGGAGCATTAATATGCGTGCCGCGAACAACAAAGTTCTTGCCAATCGTCTGTTCCGGAAACGCCGCTTTGGTGCGGGCCAGCCAACCGCCCACCGGTACAAGGCTGCGAATAATCTCGGGTGCATAGCCTGTAAGCATTTCAGCAACGGCGAGCGCCGAAGATAATTCATCCTCGTAAGCACCGCGTTCCTTAACGCCTTGGATGTCCCAAAGATCATTGTCTTCATCGTGAAAGAACGAGACGGCGCGGCAGACGGCGCCGAGTGCGGCCTCGTATGTTTCCATGGCTTCAGCCGGAACGATGATAGCGATACAGTCTAATAATTCAGGTGCCATGTCGTTCTACAAACCTATCCAATACACGTTTTTCGCCGGATGTTTCGAATTTTATATCCAGCCGGTCATCATCGACAGCGAGGACAATGCCGTAGCCAAATTTTTGATGAAATACCCTCGACCCTACTGGGATTTTATCGGCGCGGCCGGAGCGCGACGATTGTTCGACTGAGCTGGTGCTGCGTAACCGGGGTGCCATAACGGGAAATTGCACTGGGGCTGCTAAGCGTTTTGAGTTATCAATCGAAGCCGAACCGGAGGTTGAAATAAACGCTGCTGGCAATTCCTCAATAAACCGGCTCGGGATCGAGGATTGCCAATTTGCGTAAATCCGGCGATTTGCGGCGTGCGAAATGATTGCGCGTTTACGAGCCCGTGTAATGCCTACATATGCAAGACGGCGCTCCTCTTCGAGGCTTTTTAAACCACCCTCGTCCAAGGCACGTTGATTCGGGAATACACCTTCTTCCCACCCGGGGAGAAAAACCGTGTCGAATTCTAAACCTTTGGCACCGTGCAATGTCATCATGCTCAGCTTTGCATCGTCGGCATTTTCTTCATTTTCCATGACCAGCGAGACATGATCGAGAAATCCCTGTAAACTCTCAAAATCAGCCATGGCGCGGACAAGTTCTTTAAGGTTTTCTAAGCGTCCAGGGGCATCAGGTGATTTGTCGGCTTGCCACATGGCTGTGTAGCCTGACTCATCGAGAAGTGTGGCTAAGGTGACGACATGACCTTCCCGGCCAAGCATGGCCCGCCATTGTTCGAACTGATGCAAAAGATTACGCATAGTGTCGCGGAGTTTTCCGCGTAATTCCCCCGATGCGATCAAAAACTCAGTAGCCGCGTAAAGGGATATTTGCGCTGTGCGGGCCTTATTATGCATGGCACGCAGCGAGACATCACCCACACCGCGCTTTGGTGTGTTTATAATGCGTTCAAAAGCCAGATCATCGGCAGGTTGCGCAAGCACGCGCAAATAGGCGATCGCATCACGGATCTCGGCACGTTCATAAAAACGTAACCCGCCGATGATCCGATACGGTAGTCCTAGCGTGATCATGCGTTCTTCAAATGCCCGGGTTTGAAAACCAGCCCGTACCAAAATCGCCATTTCTGAGAGCGAGTTTCCGTCACGGCGCAACGCCTCCACCCGGCCACCCACCATGCGGGCTTCTTCCTCAGAATCCCAAAGGGCCACAACCTCTACATTGTCGCCGGAGGAGTCATTGCGCCCGGAGTGTAGTGTTTTGCCAAGCCGGCCTTCATTATGAGCGATAAGATGTGACGCGGCCGCGAGTATTGGTGCCGTTGAACGATAGTTTGCCTCCAGTTTGACAATCTTGGCACCAGGAAAATCTCGCTCAAATTTTAGGATATTTTCAATCTCCGCACCCCGCCAGGAATAAATACTCTGGTCATCATCACCAACACAGCAGATATTTTTGTGTCCCTGTGCCAATAATCTTAGCCAATAATATTGCACCAGGTTTGTATCCTGGTACTCGTCAACCAAAATATAACGAAATGCCCGATGATATGTGGCCAGAACCTCTGGGTCAGTTTTTAGCAAATGTGTCATGAGCAGCAGCAAATCGCCGAAGTCCGCGGCATTCAAAGTTTGGAGGCGTGCCTGGTAATCGGCATATAAACTTTTGGCTTTGCCATTAGCAAAATCGCTGTCCTGGTCTGGGGGGATTTCACCAGGCATGAAGCCCCGATCCTTCCAACCTTGGATTTGCGCCATTAACGCTTTCGGTGGCCAGCGTTTAGCATCAATTCTCGCGGCTTCCATAATTTGCTTGAGGAGACGTAATTGGTCATCGGGGTCCAGAATCGAGAAATTACTTTGTAGTCCGACGCGGTCAGCAAAGCGGCGCAGCATTCGGGCACATAATGAGTGAAAGGTGCCCAGCCAAAGCCCTTCCGCCGGCTGCCCAATGATTTTGGCAACCCGTTCACGCATTTCACGGGCCGCCTTATTGGTGAATGTCACCGTGAGAATCTGGTTGGGAAATGCGCGTTTGGTTAATAAAATATGGGCAAAGCGGGTGGTGAGCACGCGTGTTTTGCCCGTGCCCGCGCCAGCCAGAACCAGTACGGGTCCTTCGGTGGCTTCGACGGCATCGCGTTGGGCGGTATTCAGCCCATCAAGGTAGGCGCTCAAACTGCCGCCGGCTTCACACCCAAAATCCGTGCGATCGCGTAAACGAGGTCGGGCCGATTTAATGTGTAGAAGTGAAACTCATCCACGCCATTAGCCTGTAAAAAACGCACTTGCTCCGCGGCAGTCGCGGCCGCAACCATCCTGCGGGTTTCGGCATCATCTTCCAGCCCGTCGAATAAATCAGCCATCCAGTCAGGCACCGAGGTTCCGCAACCGGTGCAGAATTTGGCGGCTTGCACAAAATTTGAAACCGGCATGATCCCTGGCACAATTGGCGCCGTGATCCCTGCCGCAACGGCTTTGTCCAGAAAGCGGAGGAAGGTGGTATTCTCAAAAAACACTTGGGTGATGGCCCGCGTGGCCCCTGCATCAAGTTTACGTTTAAGGTTGTCCATGTCGGCGGCCTCGCTCAACGCTTGAGGATGCACCTCGGGATAGGCCGCGACAGTAATTTCAAAGTCAGCAACGCGCTTTAGGCCAGCCACTAAGTCCGCCGCGTAGGCGTAACCGCCGGAGTAGGGGGTATAGGTCTGACCCGCCGGCGCATCGCCGCGCAGCGCAACAATATGCCGCACGCCCGCCTCCCAATAGCGGCGGGCGACGTCGTCGACCTCTTCGCGTGTGGCCCCCACGCATGTCAGGTGCGCGGCCGGCACCAGATTTGTTTCCTGCACCAAACGCACCACGGTAGCATGGGTGCGCTCCTGTGTGCTGCCCCCGGCCCCATATGTCACGGAGACAAAGCGAGGTTGCAATGTCGCCAGACGCTCCACGCAGGCCCAAAGTTGAGTCTCCAAGGCTGGGGTCTTTGGCGGAAAAAATTCAAACGATATTGCCGGTGCGCCGGTGCTGGAACGGCCCGGCAGCGGCATTACGCGCTCGCCGGTTACCCAGCGTTCCAGGGCATCGCGGGGTGGGGAATGGGTCATTGTAAATATCAATTCCGGGTTATCGGTGGTGTCAGGGGTCTTTTGTGGCACTCCGGCTCGTTTTCGCAAGTGCCTTTTGTCTGCCGACGCGGTACTGTTTTCATGTCTTTATATTGTCGCAGGTTGATCCTTCCTCAATGTGAGATACATATCTGATAGATCATAATCGGCGCTTGGCTGATTAGGCGAGGAGGCTTGAGTGCTGAAGAATTCTGTTTTGCGCTTTCTAGGACGAAAATCTAACGGAAAATCAAGGGTTTTTCCCTTCTTTGTTGTGCCTGGCCTGGTGTTGGGCGGGCTGCTTTCGGGTTGTGC
>NCFD01000051.1 GCA_002281005.1 Acidocella sp. 35-58-6
AGGCTCCTGAGCGGGCGCAAAGAAATCGATCATGCGAGAGAACCGCTCCCGCCCGGCGGTTTGAGCCGCCACAATTGATGCGAGTGATGCTGCACCCGCAACCCCAAACAAAGGCCGCGCCGAAACCATGTTGGTGAAATACACGGCGGGAATGCCGGCTTCCTTGGCGGCCTGCACCAGAGGTGTAGTGCCCACTGCCAGATCAGGTTTGACCTCGCGCATCGCCCCCACGTCCTGCTCGAGTGACGCGCGGTATTGCACGTGAGTCCCACGGGCTTCCAACCACTCACGGTCAGCCTGGCTCCATTCAGTACGCGGCAACGCTGTGCCGACGTAAGGAATGGTAGCGCCTGCTTCGACTAAAATTCTGGCTACCAATAGTTCCGATCCCTCGTAACCCGAGACCACCATACGGGCACTCACCTGGTTGCTAGCCAGAACAGTTTTTATGGCCGGTAAAATTTTAGCTTTTGCTGAATCGATCGCAGCTCCACCAACATCGGCGGCTTTACCAATCGCATCGAGCCAGTCCGCCGTGCCGTCTAATCCAACCGGCGCAGAGCCAACAACCGGCCGCCCGGCTGCCGCAAACTCACGGATGGTTGCGGTATAAAATGGATGCACGGCCGCGGCCACTGTGCAGTCAAGTGCGCCATATAAATCACGCCATTCACGCGCCGGCATACCTGGTGCCAATGAAAGACCCATCGGGGCCAGCAATGCCGCCACACCCGGCGGGTCAGCCGGGAATAACTCCCCAATCAATGACACACGCTTGCCATCAGCCATCGGCCCGCGGGGGCGTGCCACCGCACCACGCTCAGCCTCACCGCGTGCGTATTTTAACATCGCGCCGGCCAGCACATCCTTAGCTTCGGCGTGGGTTGGCACCCCAAACCCCGGCACATCGATGCCGATGATGCGCACGCCGTCAATTTCTTTGGGTAATAAATCCAGTGGCACGCCCGACGCGGTAGGAACACATAAATTGATGATAACCACTGCATCGTAATCATCGGGCCTGGCGGTTTCACGCACCGCTTTACGAATATCTTCAAACAACTGGCCGGTTACCAATGTCTCCGAGTCAAACGGCACGTACCCTACACTGCGGCGGGCGCCGTAAAAATGTGAGGTGAAGGTAAGGCCATAAACACAACAGGCTGAACCCGATAGAATCGTCGCCACCCGCCGCATGCGCAGCCCAACGCGCAGGCTACCGAATGCCGGGCACATTGATTGCGGTTGATCATGCGGGCCTTGCGGATAATCCATCGCCAACTTGTCCAGCATTTCGGATTTCCCAGCCGCGCGAGCGGCAGCCTGCATGGTCTGCTTGCCACCGTGGCAAGAAGCAGGCTCAAGTTTCACAGGTGGAATAACGGCGCCATCCATCGGCTATGACCCTTCATACACAACTTCGAGCGACGGAATTTCGACGTGATCAACACCGCACATATCGGCGAAGGTTGCGGGGTCGAGCACCACATCACGCCCTACGGCATCGCCTTTGAACAGGCCAAGCAAACCATCCTGCGTCAGCGGTGTTGGCCGCACCGGTGGTGCTTCGGCAACCGCCATGCCTAATTGTTCAAACAGCGGCCCCCATTGGCTTTGCGAGGTGCCGATGATTTCATAATTCGCACTCTTGCGGCGAATATCCTCATCCGCCGGAATGGCGGCGAGAATGGGGATTCCTACCGCGCTGCAAAATGCCTGCGCCTCGCCGGTGCCGTCATCCTTATTAATGACCATGCCAGCCACACCGACATTACCGCCGAGGTTGCGGAAATAATCCACCGCCGAGCAAACGTTATTGGCCACATACAGTGATTGCAGGTCGTTGGAGGCCACCACAATCACCTTCTGGCAAAGGTCACGCGCAATTGGCAGGCCAAAGCCGCCACACACCACGTCTCCTAAAAAGTCCAGCAGCACATAGTCAAAATCCCAATCCTGGAAGCCGAGCTTATCGAGCAGTTCAAACCCGTGAATGATGCCGCGCCCACCACAACCGCGCCCCACTTCAGGGCCACCAAGCTCCATGGCAAATACGCCGTCGCGCTTGAAGCAGACATCGCCGATCACCACCGCCTCACCGGCGGCCTTTTTCTTTGAGGATGTCTCAATGATGGTTGGGCATGAACGGCCACCGAACAACAGTGACGTGGTATCAGACTTCGGATCACACCCAATCAGCAAAACCCGTTTGCCCTGCTGTGCCATCATGTAGGAAAGATTGGCCAGCGTAAAACTTTTCCCGATTCCCCCTTTGCCATAGATCGCGATGATCTGAGTCTTTTTAGGGGGCTTCACCGACGACTCGGCAGAGATATCCGGCAGAATACGGCCCGGTGTCGCGTTCATGTTGAACTCCAATCAATGATCATTTTCAGGCAGGTAGAATTTTCAAATGCAGTTTTATAAGCGCCGTCTGCTTCATGCGGAGAGGCGTGGTGGGTGATGAGCCCATCAAGATTTAACACCCCTGCTTCGGCGAGGTTTTTAACCGCGGCTAAATCAGCTGGCTGCCATTGCGCGGCAATACGCAGGCGGGCTTCACGCATGAAGGCAGGAGCAAAAGCGAACTGCAGGTTTGCATAAAACCCGGCGAGCACAATCTCACCACCGGGCGCCAAACGCGCAACCAGCGTGTCCAGTATCGATGAGTCGCCACTGGCGTCGTAAATTGTTTTATAATCGCGCCTGGTATCTTCATCCGGCTTGCAAACCCGGTAACCATCAGCACCATTATGCCGTGCTGGATTGGTCTCCCACACGGTTGGCGTGGCACCGGCGATAACCGCGATGCGCGCCAGCAGCCTGCCGACCACGCCGTGGCCCACAATCAAGTCAGGTTGCGCGGCATGATTGGCGCTGGCGTGATATGCCGTGGCAGCCAGAGCCAGCAAGGCGCCCCGCTCGCCGAGTGATTCAGCAATTTTGGTCACTCGCGACTCCGGGACCACCAACCGCGAGGCTGTGGCGCCAAACAGTCCGCGCACCTCACCAAAACAGTTCGAGCCCGGCACAAATACAAATTCACCAATGCGTTGGCGTTTCGAGAGCGGCGCCTCGACAACCCGGCCCACCGATTCATAGCCCGGTACCAGCGGGTAACCCATACCGGGGAACGGCGGCATATCGCCGCTCCAAAACAAACGCTCAGTGCCGGTACTAATCCCGCTATAGGCCACCTCCACCACCAGGTCGGAATCACCAGGGTCGTTCAAACGTAACGAGGCTAACTCGATACGTTTTGGTTCCCGGATGACAACGGCTTGGCTTTCCACGGTTCTGACCTTTCAAGGGCAGTTGCGGTCGGGCCTTGTGTCGGCGCCCTCCCGATATTGTCAGACTAACTAGACACTATTTAATGTCAAGAAAAACTTACGTAACGACGCGGGCTATGATGACACTGGTCAACATCGGCTGGCTGGTTGGGATTTGGCGAACCTTGGTAAAGCCTGCTTCGGCGAGCATGGCGTTAATTTCAGCGGGCCGGCGGGCGCGGCCGCTGCCCATTGCCAGTAAATAAAAGCCAAAATAGGCATCTCCCACCGGCTCAGCGCCTTTGGTTCCCGCCATCGGTTCGGCCAGCAAAAGCACCCCATGCGGCGGGAGAGCCGCCCGCGCTGATTTGAGAATATGTAAGGCCAATTTGTCAGGATGGTCGTGCAACACCCTGATCAAGGTGATAATGTCGGCACCTTTCGGCAGCGCATCATCACCAAAGTCGCCGCCATAGGCTTGCGCACGGCCTGCCAGATTATCCCGCTCAAACGCCTGGGTGGCAGCGACGGCAACCGGGGGCAAATCGAACAACCGGAGCTGCAGTTCCGGCGCGTGCGGGGCCAGCAGACGCAGAAAACTGCCATCGCCGCCGCCAACATCCATCAAAACCCGATGCCGGTTGAAGGGGTAGGCTGCAATGATCTCGCGGGCCACCATCGGCTGTGATGCCGCCATCAGGGCCGAATAGGCCGCAGATTGCCCAGTGTTGCCACGATACGGCCAGAACTGGCTCAACTGGGTTTTGGCCTGGCCGCGAAGCAGTGCAACGGGGTCGGCAAGGTCAGCGTAAAACATCCGGTGGTGCGCCACCATGGCTGCAATGCTCGGGTTGCCGCGCAACGCCGCCCCTAACGGGCCAAGCCGGAAAGATGTCCCCTGGCGGGAGAGCAACCGCAATGAAACCGCCGCATTGAGCAGCATCAGCATCGAAGCCACCGGAATGCTATAACGCACAGCCAACACCTCGGCGGAGGCTGATTGACGGGCCAGGGTGTTAAACAGGTCAAGCTCAACGCAGGTGGCAAGGACCTGCGCGTAGACAAACCCGGCGCACAGATCGAACAACGCCCTGGCCTCACGCCGGGCGACCCGCCGGGTGAGTGGGAAACGTGCGGCCCAGCCCTGAAAACGTGGATTGGCGAGGCATTTGTCTCGCCAATCAAGCCAAAAACGATTCAGTAACCTTACCCTAAAGGGATCATTCTCTGCCAAGGTGGCCGGTGGCATGATGGCTCAGGCCGCAACACGGCTTAAGCTCTTCGGTACCAGCCGCTTCGCCTCCTGCGCAATCAACGCGCGCAGCGGTACCGCGCCAGCACAATCCGGGATCGAGGCTGCAGCCTGCGCCGCCAGAGATTCCAGCAGGTCGAGCGCCCCATTGATGCCATAGGCTCGCACCGCGCTCGGCCGCTCCAGGGCAGCATCGCGCCCCACGGGTTTGCCGCAATCTTCGGAACTGGCCACCGCATCAAGCAGGTCGTCAGCCACCTGATACGCCTCACCCAAGGCCTCGCCCAAGCCCCGCCAGGGTTGCGGGTCGGCCCCGGCGGCTGCCGCACCGGCGATGGTGGCTGCCGAAAAAAGCGCACCGGTTTTGGCCCGCTGATACACTGAGAGATCAGGCTTCGGCTCACTCTCCCACGCCTGGCCCGCCGCAATGCCGTTGGGCATACCCACCGCCTGCGCGATGGTAAGCACCAGCGGCCCCAGCCGCGCCGGGGTGTTGAGCGTCCCCCAAGCCAGTAATTGAAACGACAGCACAATCAAGGCATCGCCCGCCAGCACCGCCAACGGTGCGCCATAAGCCGCGTGCACTGATGGCTTGCCGCGCCGGGTGGCTGCATCATCAAAACAAGGCAGATCGTCATGCACCAGCGAGGCGCAATGCAGTAACTCAATGGCACAGGCTGCGGCATCAGAAGCGTATGGATTATCATCACCGCAGGCCGCGGCGACAGCCAAGCAAAGCCTTGGCCGTACCCTTGCACCGCGCGGGAATACCGCATGACGCATGGCAGCGGCGAGCAGAGGCGGCGCCGGCGGGGCATGGGTGCGGGTAAAAGCTAGATTCAAGCCAGCCTCAATGCGCGACGCTGCATCCATGGACGCTCTCCTGGCGATGTTGACCGGTCTAAATTGTCAACTTTAATTGTCATTAAATATGTGCATATTAGTTGACACTCGGTCAAGACATTTCGATACTGCCGCATGGCCCAGCGGAAAATCATCGTCATTGGCGCCGGAATCGGCGGGTTGGTCGCCGCCATGCAACTGGCCCATGCCGGGCTGGATGTGACTGTCTGCGAATCAGCGGCCTCGGCCGGCGGCAAATTACGCGAGATCACCGTCGATGGCGCAGCCATCGACGCCGGACCTACCGTGTTCACGCTACGGCCGATCTTCGATGCGATATTCGCGGCAATCGGCGAACAACTTGACCATCATATCAACCTGGAACCGCTAGACTGTCTGGCGCGGCATGTCTGGGAGGATGGTGCACGGTTGGATTTATTTGCCGATACCGAGCGTAATGCCGCTGCCATAAGCGCCTTCGCGGGTTTGGCGGCAGCCCAGGCGTATCGGAAGTTTGCCAGACGTAGCGCCGAGATTTTTGCGACGCTCGATGCCAGCTTCATGCAGCGCCCGCAGCCGGGGTTGCTGGGGCTGCTGCAACATGCCGCCCCAGCTCACGGGCTAGGCCTGCTACGTCTCGCACCATTTACGAGCCTGTGGGATGAGCTGGGACGATATTTCAGCAACCCAAAACTGCGCCAATTATTTGCCCGCTACGCCACCTATTGCGGTTGCTCGCCGTACGACGCGCCCGCCACTTTAATGCTGGTGGCACACGCCGAACAACGCGGTGTGTGGCGAATTAAGGGCGGCATGTACCGGTTGGCGGAAGCCGTGGTGAGGCTGGCCGAAGCCCGTGGTGCTGTGTTTCGTTTTAACGCACCGGTTGCCGAAGTTACCTCCCACCATGGCCGTGCCAGCGGCGTGAAGCTGCACTCTGGCGAGCTGCTGGTAGCCGATGCCGTTATCGCCAACGCCGACCTCGCCGCCTTGAGCGCCGGTTATTTTGGTGATGTTGCAAAATCTGCAGCGAGCGGCCTCACCAAAGGCGCTAAACGCTCACTATCCGCCGTAACCTGGGCGATGAAAGGCAAGGCTTCAGGGCTGGACCTTGCCCACCATAATGTTTTTTTCGCTAATGATTACAGCGCGGAATTTGCCGCCGTAAAAGCTGGCACCTTACCAGATGACCCCACAATTTATATTTGCGCCCCAACCGAGACTGCATTTTTTTGCCTGATCAACGCGCCGGCTTCTGGCGATCAATCCCGGCCAAGCGGCCTTGAGGAGGAACAATGTCTCAACGTGATGCTGGCGAAGCTGCAAAGATGCGGGCTGCGGCTGGAACCTTCAGCGATGATCCGAACCGGACCACAAATGTTCAACCATTTATTCCCGGCCTCGGGCGGGGCCCTGTACGGCCGCGCCCTGACGGGATGGCGGGATTCATTCCGCCGCCCGGGGAGCACAACAAAATTGCCGGGGTTGTACCTGGCCGGTGGAGCGATCCATCCGGGACCGGGACTGCCGATGGCGGCAATGTCAGGCAGCTTGGCGGCCACCCAGATTTTGCAGGACCTCGCTTTACGCAATCGATCAAGCCGGGTGGTTATGCCTGGTGGTATGTCGATGCCATCAGCGATGATGGGCTCCAAGCGCTCACCCTGATTGGTTTCATCGGCAGCGTATTTTCACCATACTATGCCTGGGCCAATGCCAAAGCCCTCGCCAACCCTGAGAATCATTGCGCGATGAATATTGTACTGTATCAACCGCGCGGCGGGCGATGGGCCATGACGGAACGGAGCGCTGATAAATTATCCCGCTCGGCCCGCCACCTGCAAATCGGCAACAGCGTTATGCGATGGGAAAACGGCCAACTCACTGCTGAGATTGATGAAATCAGCGTG
>NCFD01000419.1 GCA_002281005.1 Acidocella sp. 35-58-6
ATCTGGGTATTCAGAGGCTGGCGTTTTTGCTGGCCAGGCGGCCGGATTTATCGGTTGATCTGATGTGGCGGCCATTTTTGCTAAACCCTGATATGCCAAGGCAAGGGATGTCGCGGACTGATTACATGGTCCGCAAGTTCGGGGCTGAGGACCGCGCCAAGCGGCTATATGCGTCGATCACCGAAATTGCCGCTGCCGAGGGCATCGTGTTCAATTTTGGCAATATACGGCGAACCCCCAGCAGCGTGGATGCACACCGGCTGGTTCGTCATATCGCCCCGCTGGGGGTTGCCACCTCGCTCGTGCATTTAATCTTCCGGGCGCATTTCATTGAGGGTCTGGACATTGGTAACACCGATATTCTGGTGGCCATTGCGGCGGCGCAAGGGCTGGACCCGTATGCGATTCGGACGTTTTTGACCTCCGGCGAGGGCATTGAGTTTGTCCATGCCGAGAATTTGCACGCGCACCGCCTGGGTATTAACGGCGTGCCCTGTTTTTTGATTGACGGCGATCAGGCGATTGCAGGCGCCCAGGAGCCGGAAGTTCTGGAACGGCTGATCGACCTTGCCGCTTGCACGCCACGGCTTTAACGGAATTTATGTCTTATCAGTGAGCCCGGCCTTCAATATGGAGGTTGGCGCACTAGATTAACGAGTGCTAATAAATTTTATCTCCCACGATCAAGGACAGGGTGGCATGAAAATATCTATCGGCGCGGTGATGGCCGTAATCCCTATGTTTCTGCTGGGAGAAATTTCGGCGGCCCATGCCGCAGACCCGCTGAATGATCCTGCGAGCATTGTGACGTTGCAGACCGAGAACGATGCATACTCGCTGCCAGGTACCGACCGTTATTATACCAACGGATTTAGCCTGGGATATGTGGGCCCTACCGGGGCTGTGCCGTCACCGATTGCGGCTTTGGGCCACACGGTGTTTGGTAATGGGTCACAGCGGCTGGAAATTGACCTGCAACAAGTAATTTATACGCCCGTGAAGACCCAGGCTTTGAATCCCAACCCTGAAGACCGCCCTTACGCCGGGCATTTGACTTTGAATGGTGCCATTATTCAGGATACCAGCAACACCCGCAGCGTGTTGCAGGCCAGCATCGGGGTGGTTGGGCCCGCCTCGCTTGGGCAACCGGTTCAGAATGATTTTCATTTATTGATCGGCGATC
>NCFD01000052.1 GCA_002281005.1 Acidocella sp. 35-58-6
TTTGATCGACGCCATCCGTGAATCCGGCGTGAAAGACCTCACGCTGATCTCCAACAATGCGGGCATCGACGATGCTGGGCTGGGCGTGCTGCTGCAAACCCGCCAGGTCAAAAAAATGATCTCCTCCTATGTGGGTGAAAACGCGACCTTCGCAAAACAATATCTCGCCGGTGAACTGGAGATCGAATTCAACCCGCAAGGTACATTAGCCGAGCGCATTCGCGCCGGTGGCGCTGGTATCCCGGCCTTCTTCACCCCCACTGGCTTTGGGACCATCATCGCCGAGGGCAAGGAAACCCGCGAGTTCGACGGTAAACACTACGTCATGGAACGCGCCCTCACCGCCGACCTTACCATCATCCACGCCTGGAAGGCCGACACCGAGGGCAACCTCATCTACCGCAAAACCGCCCGCAACTTTTCCCCCATGATGGCCACCGCTTCGAAAATGACTGTTGTGCAGGTGGAACATCTGGTCGAGCCGGGTGAGCTGGAGGCCGATTCCATCATCACCCCCGGCGTCTTCGTCAAACGCATCGTCAAACTTGATTCCATCGACAAACGCATCGAACAACGCACCGTTCGCAAGAGGGCCGCATAATATGCCATGGACACGTGATCAAATGGCGGCTCGCGCCGCCGCTGAAATTCAAGACGGCTTCTACGTCAATCTCGGCATCGGTATTCCCACGCTGGTGGCCAACCATATCCCGCCGCATATTTCGGTGCAGTTGCATTCTGAAAATGGCATGCTGGGCATAGGGCCGTTCCCATTCGAGGGCGAGGAAGATGCTGACCTCATCAATGCTGGCAAGCAAACCGTCACCCAAATTCCCACCACCAGCTTTTTCGATAGCGCCGCCAGCTTCGCCATGGTGCGCGGCGGGCATTTGGACATCACCATCCTCGGCGCGTTGCAGGTAGCTGAAAACGGCGACCTCGCGAACTGGATGATCCCCGGCAAAATGGTCAAAGGCATGGGCGGCGCCATGGACATGGTGGCCGGCATCCCGCGCGTCGTGGTCATCATGGAACACACCGCCAAAGGTGAAGCCAAAATCCTGAAAGAATGCAATTTGCCGCTCACCGGCAAGGGTGTTGTGTCCCTTATCATCACCGACCTCTGCGTGTTTGAGGTCAATAAGGACAAATCCCCCGGCCTCACCCTCATCGACCTGGCCCCCGAGGTCACGGTCGAGCAGGTCCGCGCCCAGACCCAAGCCGCCTTCGACGTGAAACCCGGTTTGTCATAATTCCTCCCAGGCGTTAGACAAACCCAAAAAAGGTCGAGGATTTGTCTCTCGCAAGGCTGCTAGTACTAACCGGCTGGGAGCGCGACATCGCAGGTTATGTCGCGGCCCTCCTGGTGTTTGCCACTTTTAGCATGAAGTCGATGCTGCGGCTGCGTATCGTCGCCATCGGCAGCAACTTTGCCTTCATCTACTACGCCGCCCTGGCCAGTGTTTACCCGGTGCTCATTTTGCACATCTGCCTGCTGCCGATGAACCTGCTCCGGCTGCGGCAAATTCTGCTGGCCCGCCGGGAAGGCCACCGCCTGCTCAGCAAAACCGCTGATGCAAAAACGGACTTCGCCAAACCTATGTTCCTCAGCCCAGCCGCGCTGGCAGACCCCGCCACCGCATTAAGCCTGGCTGAGCGCGAACAACTGCGCATCGCCTGCCACCTCGCCGCCCGCCTGCCCAGCACCGATGCCCCTATCCCTGCCACCACCGGCCACGCCGCCCTGCTGTTGCTGGACGCCATTGATGAGTTCCTCGCCACCCTGGCCGGGCGCGGCGGGCTCACTGCCCCGCAAACCGCCCATCTCACCTCCTTGCAAAGCCGCAATGAGGTGCTGCGCGCCCTGCATGAAACCCTGGGCGAGCTTGCCGCCACACTTGCCAGCAGCGCCGCCCCCTTGCCGGACTGGCTGGCCAGCACCCTGCGCGAAGGCTTAGGCACTATTTTGCTGATCGCCGAGCACGCGGCCACCAACCGCACACCTGATGACATCAATATGCTGCTGCGCATGACCTCAGACCGTGGCCCGCAGGTTGAAAAAATCCGCTCCCGCGTGATGACCACCCGCACTGGCGACGAAACATCCAGCCACCGCGCCGTTTACATCACCACCGCTTTATACGAGCGCACCGTGTGGCTGCTGCAACGCTACGCCAAACTACTAGAGCCCGGGCTCACGGCGCCGCCGCAACCTTCCCCGTCTGCTCCGCCCCCGCCGCTTCCGGCAGGTTAAGGCAAATAAATATCGCCGGCAACGAAAGCGCTGCCATCGCCACAAACGCCACCGAGAAATCCGCCAAACTTGGTGACGCACGGCCAAAAAAGCTCAATGTCAGCCCCAGCACCGCGGCGGCAATCGCAATCCCCAGTGAGGCCGATAATTGCTGCACCATCGAGAAAAAACTGGTCGCCGCACTCATCCGCGGCTGCTCGATGTCAGCATACGCGATTGAGCCATAAGCATTAAATTGCAACGACCTGAAAAACCCGCCGGTCAGCAGTACCCCAAAAATCAACCACACCGGCCAATCGGGCCGGAACGCGGCGCACGCTGCCAAAAATGCCGCGCAGAACAACCCGTTCCAAATTAATATGCGCCGATAGCCAAAATATTTCAGGAATTTCACTGTCATGCTCTTCATCACCATCGAGCTTGCGGCAGTGGCAAAGGTAATCATCCCGCTTTTTGCCGGCGACAATCCAAACCCTATTTGCAGCATCAACGGCAGCAAAAACGGCAACGCCGCAAACCCGATGCGAAACAAGGTGCCCCGCCACCATCGAGGTATAAAACGTCTGCACCCGCATTAAATTTAAATCCAGCACCGGGTCTGCATGACGCTTCGCATGCCGCATATACAACGCCCCCAGCGCAACACTTACCGCCACCACCACCGCGCAATCTATCAGCGGCACATCGCGTTTGGTCGTCGCCTCCAGCCCGCCCACAAAAAACAGCAAGGCCAGTCCTGAAATCAACAGCCCCACAACATCGAATTTGCGATTGATCGATTCCCCCGCATCGCGAATATAAAAACTCACCAGCGCAAAGCCTAAAATTCCAATCGGCAGGTTGATCAAAAATATCCACCGCCACGAGGCATAGGTCACGATAAATCCACCCAACGGCGGCCCCACCACTGGCCCCAACATCGCCGGTGTCAGCAGCCACGCCAGTGCCGTAATCCGCTCAGATTTTTCAACCGAGCGCAAAATAATCAGCCGCCCCACCGGCACCATCATCGCGCCGCCCATGCCCTGCACCACCCGCGCTGCGATCAAGGCGCCAAAATTCGGCGCCACCGCGCAGGCCAATGAACTCAGCGTGAACACCACAATCGCCGCCCGGAACACCAGCCGTGCCCCGTAGCGGTCCGCCACCTGCCCGCTGGCCGGAATAAACACCGCCAAGCTCAGCAGATACGAGGTCATCGCCAAACTCATGAAGGCCGGCGCAACATGAAACGCCTGCCCCATCACCGGCAGCGCCGTGCTGATCACGGTGCCATCCAACTGCTCCATGAACATCGCGCTCGCCACAATCAGCGCAATATTTCTGGCCGCCCGCGCATCAGACATAATCGTCCCTCAGCCTCGCCGCAGCTTGGCGACATGATAATCCCACACCTTCTGCAGCAAATTCGGCCGCCATAAATTATGGCTGATCACCGCAATCTCCGCCTCGCTCAATTGCGCAACGCTGCCGGCCTGCATCGCCAGATACTGCCGCTGCGCGGTTTCTTCCAGATACACGGCCAGTACAAATGCTTCGAGTATATTGGCCCCCACCGTCACCGCGCCATGGCTCTTTAACGTTATGACCCGCGCCTCGCCCAAAGCTGCCGCCACCTGCTCACCCAGGCTTTTGTTATTAACCGACGCTATTTTGCCAAACCTTTTCACCTCACCCAGCACCGCCGCCTGCATGATCACCGGCAGCACGGCCTGCCCGGCCATGCTCAACACGGTTGACCATAGCGGATGGGCATGCACCACAGCATTTACATCTGGCCGGCTACGATAAATTTCAGTGTGAATATGAAACTCCATCGGCGGGCTCACATCACCCCCCACCGGCTTCCCGTCCATATCGATCATGATGATGTCCGCTAGCCGAACTGCACTGCGCACCGAGGCGCCGGAATTGATCATCACGTAATCACTACCCGGCACCCGCGCCGAAACATGCCCGTTGAAATCAATAATCCCGGCCCGCTCCAGCATCGCAATGGCATCCACCAGTGCTTGCATCTGCGTGACAATTTCCTGCTCCTGGCTCATCGCATCACCCCTCGATGGGTTCCGCCATAACCGAAAGCCAGCCGCGCGTCACGGCCAACACATCACCGCCAGCGCGGCGGTTCGCCTTTCAACCAGCAAACCGCCACCAGCATGCCGTTAAGAGCCACCACAGAAATAACAAACGGCACAATGGCCCGGTGCGGCGGAAATACCACCACCGCCACCATCACCAGTACTGCGAACACCACCAGGCTCACCCAGCCCTCCCAGGTCAGCGGCAACCCCCACCCCCAGCCATGGCGCTTGGCCCGGAACCAATAATGCTCAGGATTTTGCATGCTCAAGCCCGCCCCCTCCGGCTCAGCAAACCCTATGACACCCAAGACCAAAATACCAAGCCAAAAAATTCTTACCCCACGTCAGACCCACGGGGCGGATAAAAGCTGCGCGATCCGCCATCTGGTGTTCGTTGTGCTCTCCCTAGATTAGCCCGAGCGTGGCTCCTCAAAACCATATATTTTCGTTGACTCACCGTATCGTAACATCCCATAATATTGCACGTTACATATCTCGATCCGGTCTAAAACTCTATAAAATACAACCTTCGCTCGGCGGTGATACTTGACCTTCGTTTTTCGTTGAAGGAGCTTTTGATGCGCAGTTTTATATTGGCATGCTTGTTTACGCTTGCCGTCCTGACACCACGGGCATGGTCAGCTACGCCGTCCACGCCATGTATCATTGATGGACAAATTACACCTGGGGCCGATAACCAGGGCCATCCATATCTAACTGATGCATTTACGCAACAAATGATCTCCGATACCAATGATAAAACTGAAGTAGGAATCTATTGCACCGTCCATAGTGACAAATACGATTTATCACATCGCCCTTTTTATCAAATCACAAATTTGACAATCACACGCGACGGCGTCGAAACCAGTGATTTACACGTTATCGACGTAACCTATATAGCGGGGGATAATTCGCCATACCCATCGGCATACATAGAAATTAGTGCACGCTTCTTTCCGCTGGTAAAGAGTACTGGCACTTCACCTTACATTTTGAGCGCTAGGCTACTTATGTATGATGCAAAAAAATAATTTGATATCAATACAATAATCGTGTGAACTGGTTGAGCCAAACGCCACCCATCCCACGCGGCTTCCTGCATTTAACCTTCGTCAAAATTGCATCCGCCTCCAAGGTCACGCTATCATCAAACGATACAGCTACCCCCCAACCTTCTAAAACTTCACCAAATCAAGCGCCAGCATCGGCCGCCCCAGCCATTTGTTCTGCCACGCAACGTCAAAGGCGTTGCTGCCACAATCCCCTTGACCTACATCAACGACAACCCCGCCCCCCAGCGCTCTGCTCCAGCCGTATCAACAAACTGGACCACGCCCATGAACCACAAACATCGCGCCACATTGCACAGCCTTTTCGCCCACCCCATCAGCAGCAACATCAACGATAAAATGGTGCATGCGGTCATCGAGGGTCTCGGCGGTGAGATCACCCAAAGCAGCCACGGCCACGCTGTTATCAAACTCAACGGCCAAACCCACGGCTTCCACGCCACCCATACCACCCTATCAAAGGACCAGGTGGTGGAGCTGCGTAAATTTCTGGAAGCCGTCGGCGTTGACCCCGTGCGGGACTATCCGCTGTAGCGCCGCCTACCCAATTTTGCCGGTGATCTGCGCCCGGCTTGGCAAAAACGCTGCTGCCAGGCCAATCATCGGCAAAAACGCGCATACCCGGTACACAAACTGAATGCTGGTCCAGTCCGCCAGTTCCCCCAGCACCGCCGCACCTATGCCGCCCATGCCGAACGCCAGCCCAAAAAACAACCCGGAAACCGCGCCCACCCGCCCGGGGGTTAGCTCCTGCGCATACACCACAATCGCCGAAAACGCCGAGGACAGCACCAGCCCAATCGCCACGCTCAGCACAATGGTCGCATCCAGCCCCACATAAGGCAGCACCAGCGTAAACGGCAGCACGCCCAAAATGGAGCCCCATATCACCGCCTTGCGCCCCACCCGGTCACCCACCGGCCCGCCGATGAACACCCCCGCCGCCGAAGCCGCCAGGAAGATGAACAAATCCACCTGCGCTGCCTGCGCTGAAAGCCCAAAGCGCTGCATCAGATAAAAAATATAATAGCTGGTGATGCTGGATAGATAAAAAAACTTCGAGAACATCAGCAGCACCAGCACCGCCATCGCGGCCTTGGTCTGCCCCGCACTCAGCCCGGTCTGCGCCCCGGCTTTACGCACCTGCGGCCGGGCGTGCCCGTTGGCCTGATACCAATGCCCCAACATCGAGAGAATGCCCATCGCCGCCAGTGCCACAAACGCAAACCATGCCAGGCTGGCGCGCCCATGCGGCAATATGAAAAATGCCGCCAGCAATGGCCCCAATGACTGCCCAAAATTGCCACCTACCTGAAACACTGATTGCGCCAGCCCGTGCTGCCCACCCGATGCAAGGCGCGCAATCCGCGATGATTCAGGGTGGAAAATTGAGGAGCCAACCCCCAGCATCGCCGCCCCCGCCAGCAGCATCAAATAGCTCGGCGCCAGCGCCAGCACCACCAACCCGGTGAGGGTAAAGCCCATGCCCACCGGCAATGAATAGGGCTGCGGTTTTTTGTCGGTATAAAGCCCGATCATCGGTTGCAGCAAGGATGCGGTAATTTGGTAAATCAGCGTCAACAGCCCAATTTCACCAAAGTTAAGATTAAACCCGCCCTTCAAAATCGGGTACACCGCCGGCAACAGTGACTGCATCATGTCGTTCAGCAAATGGCAAAAACTAACCGCGCCCAGCACCGGCGCCACCGTCCGGCCCACCTTCAGCGGCGCCGCAGTCGTCGTACTCATCGCAAAATACCTTCCGCCAAGCGCTTATTGTTGAATTTTTATTAAGGCGGTTTTCCGCGGTCTGCCAGCATACTCCCAGCATCGCAGGGCTGATTATTTGCGCACCG
>NCFD01000053.1:0-7263 GCA_002281005.1 Acidocella sp. 35-58-6
CCAATCCGGCTGGCGAAGTTTTCTTCAGGGATTTTGGCAAGCAAATCATCTATTGCGGACAATTGGGCGTGCAGCTTGTTGCGCTCCAATTTAGCAATCATAACGCTTCTCCCCCGCCGCCAGTTGGTGATAACGGCCCTGGAGCGAGCAATGCTAGTGCATCCTGGTCATCCTGACTAACTGTGAGTGGTATCGAGAGCATGCCTTTCCAAAGATCATTTCTACGGTGCGAAAAAAGACCGAACCAAAATCGAGTTAAGTTGGCTACATCTTCAGAGGAAGAGTCTAAATCAATGTATTGAGTATCGCATTTGAACAGAAGTTTATTTGCCGCAGGAGAAAATACAGTCCCACTTCGTGCGCAAAAATGACTCCAAGCTATTGGGTCTTTGGCGCCGGTCGGCCGCCTAAAAAAAGTAACAATATCAATGTCGTTTGGGTCACGATTTTCGAGTTTCTCAATCTCCTCAAAAATACTTCCGTTCAACCATTGAAAGCCATCAATGATGCCTAATTGCGCAACATTCTGACGGTATCGTAGAAGACCATGGAAAATTTCGACCCGCTTTTCTGAATATGCAAATCGTTTAATGACCTTGCACAAGGTCGTCGGATAAGGAGCCATATTTAGCGATAGAGTAGGATCTGTGAGGTATGGAGGAAGCACGCCTGAAATTGTCCATGGTGGAATGTCCCCAAATGTCGCCAAAGGCCGCAGTGAACCGGGTGTATGTGTTGTGCTACTCAAGGTTAGGGCCTTTATGGCATTAATGCTTCGAAGTTGTATCTTTCTTAATCTTGCAGTGCAATCTCTTTGCTGACGGCTTAATAAATTTTGTCGGTTCCATTAATAAGTAATTGATTTATTTAGCATAAACTTAGACCAAACGATTTATGCTTTATTAAATTCTTTGATTAAAAGGCCGACAAATTGCTGTCTTACGGTTGGGGAGGTCCCCGCGTTCGCGGGGATGACGGCTTTAGCAACAAAAAGCGGCCCGGAGGTGTCTCTCCGGGCCGCTTTGTGTGGCAAAGAACCTGCTTAGAACTGGTTCATCGTGTTATGGGCGCCACCGGCTTTTAGGGCGGCTTCGCCGGCGAAATATTCCTTGTGGTCGTCACCGATGTCGGAGCCTGACATGTTCTGGTGTTTCACGCAGGCGATACCCTGGCGGATTTCCTGGCGCTGCACGTTCAGCACATAACCCAGCATGCCAGCCGCACCGAAATATTCGCGGGAGAGATTATCGGTGGAGAGGGCGGCCGTGTGGTAGGTCGGCAGGGTGATCAGGTGATGGAAGATGCCCGAGCGTTTGGCAGCATCAGCCTGGAAGGTGCGGATGCGGTTGTCAGCTTCGACCGCAAGGTCGGTGCCGTCATAATCAACGCTCATCAGCTTGGCGCGGTCATAGGCGGAAACGTCCTTACCGTCGGTCTTCCAGGCATCATACACCTGCTGGCGGAAATTCAGGGTCCAGTTGAAGGACGGTGAATTATTGTAGGCCAGCTTGGCATTCGGCACCACGGCGCGGATACGCTCCATCATCGCGGCGATCTGTTCCACATGCGGCTTCTCGGTTTCGATCCAGAGCAGGTCTGCACCGTTTTGAAGCGAGGTGATGGAATCCAGCACGCAACGGTCCTCGCCGGTGCCGGCGCGGAACTGGAACAGGTTGGAGGGCAGCCGCTTCGGACGCAGCAGCTTGCCGTTGCGGTTCAGCACCACGTCGCCGTTGCGGGCACTCTCCGGGGTGATTTCTTCGCAGTCGAGGAAGGAGTTATACTGGTCGCCCAAATCGCCAGGGGTGTGGCTGACCGCGATTTGCTTGGTCAGGCCGGCGCCGAGCGAGTCGGTACGGGTGACGACGATGCCGTTTTCCACGCCCAGTTCCATGAAGGCGTAGCGGCAGGCGCGCACTTTGGCGAGGAAATCCTCGTGCGGCACGGTCACTTTACCGTCCTGGTGGCCGCACTGCTTTTCGTCGGACACCTGGTTTTCAATCTGCAAGGCGCAAGCACCGGCTTCGATCATTTTTTTCGCCAGCAGATAGGTGGCTTCGGCATTGCCGAACCCGGCATCGATGTCGGCGATGATGGGGACGATGTGGGTCTCGTAGTTATCCACTTTGGCTTGCAGCTCGGCTTCGCGGGCTTTGTCACCGGCGGCGCGGGCGGCGTCGATCTCGCGGAACAGCATGCCCAGCTCGCGGGCATCGGCCTGGCGCAGGAAGGTGTAAATTTCCTGAATCAAGGCGGGCACCGAGGTTTTCTCGTGCATTGATTGATCCGGCAGCGGGCCGAACTCGGAGCGCAGCGCCGCAACCATCCAGCCGGAGAGATAAATATATTTGCCCTTGGTGGTGCCAAAATGCTTCTTCACCGAGATCATCTGCTGCTGCGCGATGAAGCCGTGCCAGGCCCCGAGCGACTGGGTGTAGTTGGCTGAATTGGCGTCATAAGCGGCCATGTCGTTGCGCATGATGGTGGCGGTGAAGCGGGCGATGTCGAGCCCGGTTTGCAAACGGTTTTGTAAGCGCATGCGCACCACGGCCTCGGCGGAAATACCGTCCCACGTGCCATTCTTGCTGGTGATAAGCTGCTGCACCTGGGCAACCTGCGCCTGATATGAGCCAGCATGGGAGGTGTTGGAGGTGGTGGAAACGGTGCCCGCCAGACCTTCGGGGGCGAAATTCGCGGTGTTCATGTGCTGTGACTTTCGGAGTGAGAACGCTTGAAGTAGCGGATTGTGTGTAATCTGCTGCACCCGCGAAGGGCAGAGTAAAAATCACACAAAAACTCGAAAGGCGTGGGCGAATTTTCAGTAAAGATTTGCTGAATGTAAAATATGTAAAAATTCAAGCCAGATATGCGGCTTAAACATGGGAAATTTTACAAACTGAGTAAATCAGCCATTATCGCTGGTGGCGTTGGCGGCCAGATGGCAGTCGGCGAGCGTGCGGCCGGCGAAGGGTGTCCAGGTTTGGGTCTGGCCGAGCAAAGGCACCACCAAATAGCCATGCAATTCCAGATGGTTGGCAGCATCGAGCTTGATGTTGGCCTGATAGACATTGCCATTGCGCGGGTCGAGCACCGAGCCTTTCCAGACCGTTTTGCCGCTGGAATCGGTGCTGGGAGCGGTGTTGATGATGGTTTCCCCGCATTGCGGCTGGCCTTGCCAGTTGGTGGGCATCGGGTCGCCCGGGTGGGCCAGCGCGATGCCGACAATCTGGCCGCATAAATCTGCGCCGCACGGTGAAATTTGCACCACCGCCTGGCCATTGGCGGTAATCCATCGGCCAATTGGGGCTTGGTTGGGGGTAGCCGCGGTGGCCATAAGCGGGGCCAGCAGCCAAAGCGAGGCGATCAGCAGGCGGGTGGTCAAGGCAAGTCCTCTCGAAATTTACGCTGTATTCAGATGAGACTCCGATGGCGGTAACAGAAGTTACGCGCCGCACATAGGTTTTATGCGCTTGGGTGGGTTGAATTAGGCGGGCTGTGGCAAAAGGCGCACGGTTTGGTCGCCTTAAGCGGTCAACTGAGGAAATCCTTGATCGCCTGGGCGGTATCCTTCAGCCCGGCGCGGATGATGGGGGCGGCGGGCGGAAAGGCGGTGAACAGGCGGGCCGGGGCTTGGCGGTCCAGCAGCACAAACACGCCACGGTCGTCAGCGCGGCGGATCAGGCGGCCAAAGGCTTGCCGCAGCCGCAGCCGCACGATGGCGTCGTCATAATCTTTTGGTGTGCCGTGGCTAAGGTGGGTGCGCCGGGCTTTGTGCAGAATATCCGGGCGCGGCCAGGGGGTGCGCTCAAACACCACCAGGCGCAGTGCGTTGCCGGGAATATCCACGCCGTCGCGCATTGCATCGGTGCCAAGCAGGCAGGAATGTTCCTCGGCCCGGAAAATATCCACCAACGTCGCGTTATCCATGGCGTCAACATGCTGGGCGTAAAGCGGGATGCCGGCGGCTTCCAAGGGGGCGGCGATTTTGGCGTGTACGGCGCGCAGCCGGGATATGGCCGTAAAAAGGCCGAGGCCGCCGCCGTTGGACGCCTCAAAACAGGCGCGAAAGGCCCCGGCAAGCTGGCCGGTGTCCTGGGTGTTTACGTCATTCACCACAAAAATGCGGGTGTTGGCGGCGTAGTCAAACGGCGAATCAAATGCCGCGCGGATGGCGGGGGTAGCCAGATGGCTGGCGCCAGTGCGGGCCTCGGCGCGCGCCCAGGCGGTCTCGTTATCCACCCCATCGCGCAGGGTGGCGCTGGTAATCAGCATGCCATGCGCTGGGGCCGCGATGGTTTCGATGAAGGCTTCGGTGGGGTCGAGCAGGTGGGTTAGCAAGGCGATGTCCCGGTCCTGGCCTTGCTCACGCTCCAGGCGCAGGAAATGAATTTTTTCCGGGCGCATCCCGGGGGTTGGTGCCGCAGTAGGGAGTGAGTCCAAAATCCGTTTCCAGGCCGCCAGCGGGTCGATGGCGCGGCGCTTGAGGGACCGGGCAGCACCCTCCAGCCGCAGGCGGGTGGGTTCATCAAGGGTTTCGGCTTCGGTCTCCAGCCGGTCCAGGAAGCGTTCGCGCAAAGCGGCCAGGGGTGCCCGCAGTTTTTCCAACGCGCGGGCCAGCTTGGCACCGGATTCAATAATTTCATCCTCGATGGGGAATAACTTAACCTCAACCGGCATCGGCCCGGTTAATTCGGCATCCTGCGCACGGGCGCGGGCTTGCAGGCGCAGCGATTGCAGAAACAGCTCGGAGGGGTTGGCGGCGGTGTGCTGCAGCCCGGCGAGGTCAGCGGCCAGCCTGGCACTCCAGCCTGGGGCGGGCAGTGCTTTGGCGGCCAGTAAGGCGGCGTCGAGATGGCGAATTAGGGACTCATCAACCGCGGTTAAGTCCTCAAAGCGCTGTGCCAAGGCCTTGGCGCGTGAGCGTGTGCCCTCGGCCCCTAGCAGCCAGCGGCGCAGTTCGGCCAGTTGGGTACCTGAGAGTTCGATGGAAAACGCTGAATCCGCGGCGTCGAAAATATGATGGCCTTCGTCGAACACGTAGCGCGACGGCACATATTCATCATCCAGCCCGCCCCAGACGGCTTGCGCCATCACCAAAGCGTGGTTGGCGATCACCAGGTCGGCCATGCGGGCTTTGCGCACCACGTGTTCGATGGTGCAGCGGGTGTAATGTTCGCACGCGGCGTGGATGCACTCGCCGCGCTTATCGGCGATGCTGGCGAGGAACATATGGCCGAAAAGCTCGGCAAACCAGCCGGGCAGGTCGCCACCCATCAAATCACCGTCGGAGCTGGCAGTGGCCCAGCGGGAGATCAGCCCCAGCGGGATGATGCCGCGTTTGCTCTCCACCGCGTCCTGGTAGTTCAGCAGGCAGAGGTAGTTTTCGCGGCCTTTGCGCAGCACCACGCGGGCGCGGTCACCCTCCAATGGGCCAAGGCGGGCGGCCTCGGATTCAATTTGGCGCTGCAGATGGCGGGTGAAGGTGGAAATCCATACCGGCCCGGCATTCACCTCGGCCCACAGGCTGGCGGGGGCGAGGTAGCCCAGGGTTTTGCCGGTACCGGTGCCGGCTTCGGCGATGATGAGATGCGGGTTGCCCTCAGCGGCGCGGGGTAAAAACGCCGTGGTGGCCGCGGCAGCGTAGTCAGATTGCGCGGGGCGTTGCTCAGCGCTCTCACCCAGGAGAGTTGCCAGCCGGGCGCGCGCCTGGGCAGGTGCAATGGGGAAGGTTGAAGCGGGTGGGCGCGGTGCCTCGGCCTCCCAGCGCGGCAGACGCTTCCAGAGGCGCAGTGCCATGCCATCGGCTCGGGCAGCGGGGGCGTGCAAGGCGGCCAGAACATAGGGTGCCCAGCCCCAGCCAGCCTGGCCCATGGCGGCGGCGAGGCCCGGCGCATCGCGGTTGGCCGGCACATCGCGGCCCAGGCTGAGTTTCGCCAACAGCGCTTCAGCGTAACCCGCAAGGGCGGCGGCGGCATCCTCCTGGGTCGCGGGCACGGGGACTTCAAGGAAGCGGGCGAGCCCGGCGGCGGTGGGGGCAAGCGATTGCGCGGGGCACACGAAAGCGAAAAGTTCGAGAATATCCAGCACCGCGATGGCGGGGTTGCCGAGGCGCTTTAAGGTGGCGGGGCCGTGTACCACCAGCGGAATGGCGCCTGCCAGTTGTTTGGCAACCCGCCCCGGCGTGAGATGTGCCAGCTCGCCATCGGCTGATAACAGCACCGCGTGGCCGTGGCCGGCGACGATGGCGGGGAGGTCGGGCAGGAAATCCATCCGCTCTTCGTATAGACGGCGTGGAAATTTCGCCATAGACCCAGGCCATTATGAGTGAACAGATAAAATCCCCCCCCGCACCCACCGCGCAAGATCAACTGAGCTGGCCGTTCCGCGAGGCGGAGCGTGTGGCCGAGCGTCTGCGTGAAAAAGGCAAAACCAGCGCCTTGTTTGAGACCGGCTACGGCCCTTCCGGCCTGCCGCATATCGGCACGTTTGGTGAAGTGGCGCGCACCAGTTGGGTGCGCCGTGCATTTACCGAACTGACCGGGCTGCCCTCACGGTTGCTGGCGTTTTCCGACGATATGGATGCGCTGCGTAAAGTGCCTGATAACGTGCCGAACAAGGACATGTTGCGGGAATTTCTGGGCAAGCCGCTCACGCAGGTGCCAGACCCGTTCGGGACCCATTCGAGCTTTGGCGCCCATAACAACGCGCGGCTTCGGGCCTTTCTAGATTCGTTTGGGTTTGACTATGAATTTGCCTCCTCCAGCGACTATTATTTGAGCGGTAAATTCGACAGCGCCATTTTGCATGTGCTGGCCAATCACGATAAAATTATCGATATTATTCGCCCCACCCTGGGGCCGGAGCGCCGCGCCACCTACTCGCCGATATTGCCGATCCATCCGCGCACCGGCATTGTGATGCAAGTGCCGATTGAGCGCGCTGACGTGGCGGCGGGTACCGTGACATGGATTGACCCCGATAGCGGACTGCGGTTTGAGACCGAGGTGACCGGTGGTTCGGCCAAGCTGCAATGGAAAGCCGATTGGGCGATGCGCTGGTATGCGCTGGATGTTGACTATGAAATGTCCGGCAAGGATTTAATTGATTCAGTGAAGCTTTCCTCGGCCATTGTGCGGGCCTTGGGCGCTGAGCCACCGGTTTGCTTGACGTATGAATTATTTTTGGATGAAAACGGCCAGAAGATTTCCAAAAGCAAGGGCAACGGGCTGTCCGTTGAACAATGGCTCACGTACGCGCCGCCGG
>NCFD01000053.1:7334-8203 GCA_002281005.1 Acidocella sp. 35-58-6
ATTATTCTTCGATGTGATCCCGCGCGCGGCCGATGATTATATCAACGGTGTGGTGGGGGCGCGTGAAGCAGCGGACCCACATGCCAACCCGGCATGGCATATTCATGGCGGTAATATTCCGGTGGATGCAGGCTCGCCCATCGGCTTTACCATGCTGCTGAACCTTGCCTCGGTGATTAACGCGGACTCCCCGGAGATGCTGTGGGGCTTTATCCGCGCGTATCTGCCAGAGGCTGATGCGGAAAAATATCCGTTCCTCGCGCAACTGATCAATTATGCGATTGCCTATAACCGCGACTTCATTGCGCCGAATAAAAAATTCCGGGCGGCGACGCCGCTGGAGCGCATCGGGCTGGAAGATTTGAAGGCGCGGCTGGCGGCTGGCTTTGCTGAATATCCAGGTGAGACACCGGCTGAGCAAATTCAAAACATGGTTTACGCAGTAGGCAAGGAACATAAGTTCGCGCCGCTGAAAGCCTGGTTTGATTGTTTGTATCAGGTGCTGCTGGGCCAGACCGAGGGGCCGCGTTTTGGCGGATTTATTGCGCTGTACGGCATTGAGCGCACCATTGCGCTGATCGATGCCTCGTTGGCCCGCGAGGTGGCACCTATCTGATGCAGCGGGTGAAACACCGGCTTCTAAAATACCTGCCCCCGGTACTGGGGCTGCTGGTGCTGGGCGGGGTGCTGGTAGGGCTGCATGGCGCATTGAAGCGGCTGAGCTTCGACGATGTGATGGCAGCCCTCACCAATACCCCCAGGCTGCAAGTGTATCATGCGCTGGGGCTGCTCGGCCTCTCATTTTGTTTTATGCTTATCTACGACGTGCCCGGCATTTTATTTGCCAAGCAGCGCGGCGATTTTCCGCC
>NCFD01000054.1 GCA_002281005.1 Acidocella sp. 35-58-6
GCCGCGCTCAGCAGCGACTTTTGCAAGGTCCTTGGCCATGTATTTTAAATCCCTGTTTTTCCTGGATACCAATCCGTTCCCGCCAGTGGTATCTGCGCCATCGCGGCGGCTTCAATGGTCAGCGCCACCAGATCCTCGGGTTCCAAATTATGCAAATGACTTTTACCGCAGGCGCGGGCGATGGCCTGCGCCTCTAACGTCAGAACCGAGAGGTAATTTGCCAGTCGGCGTCCGGCCTTTACCGGGTCCAGCCGCGCCGCCAATACCGGGTCCTGCGTGGTAATGCCGGCGGGGTCGCGGCCTTCATGCCAGTCATCGTAACATCCAGCGGTGGAGCCAAGCTTTTGATATTCCGACTCCCACTCCGGCGCGTTATCGCCAATCGCAATCAGCGCCGCCGTGCCAATCGCCACGGCATCAGCTCCCAGCGCCAGCGCCTTTGCAACGTCTGCACCAGAGCGGATACCGCCCGAGACGATCAACTGCACTTTGCGATGCAAGCCCAAATCCTGTAGCGCCTTCACCGCCGGGCGAATCGCCGCCAGAATTGGCAAGCCGACATGCTCAATGAAAACCTCCTGCGTGGCAGCGGTGCCGCCTTGCATACCATCGAGCACCACCACATCAGCACCGGCTTTCACCGCCAGCGCTGTGTCGTAATAGGGCCTGCTCGCGCCTACCTTGATATAAATCGGCTTTTCCCAATTGGTCAGTTCGCGCAGTTCCAGAATCTTGATTTCCAGATCATCGGGGCCGGTCCAATCAGGGTGGCGGCAGGCGGAACGCTGGTCGATGCCTTCGGGTAAATTCCGCATCTGCGCCACACGCGGCGAAATTTTTTGCCCCAGCAACATGCCGCCACCGCCCGGCTTGGCACCTTGGCCGATCACCACTTCAATCGCGTCAGCTTTGCGCAAGTCGGCTAGGTTCATGCCATAGCGCGACGGCAGATATTGATAGATCAATGTCTGCGAATGGCCACGCTCCTCGGGTGTCATGCCGCCATCGCCGGTGGTTGTAGAAGTGCCTGCCAGGGTCGCGCCCCGGCCCAGGGCTTCCTTCGCCTGACCCGATAATGCGCCAAATGACATGCCGGCAATGGTAACGGGTATTTTCAAATGGATGGGCTTGCTGGCAAAGCGGGTGCCCAGCACCACATCGGTGCCGCAGCGTTCCCGGTAACCCTCCAGCGGATAGCGCGAAACAGAGGCGCCGAGAAACAGCAAATCATCAAAATGCGGCAGCTTGCGTTTGGTGCCACCACCACGAATATCGTAAATTCCTGTTGCGGCGGCGCGTTGAATTTCGGCGATAGAGTATTCGTCGAAGGTCGCTGATTTGCGCGGCGGCGTGCGCGGAATATGCGGGCCGGAGGAATCGTTCATCAATAAGCCCCTGCGTTATCAACATGGAAATGATATAGAGTGCGGGCCGAGCCATAGAGTTTGAAATCATCAGGGTCAGCTTGCGCACCGGCACGATGCAACAGGTCAATCAATATTGATTTGTCATCTGGCGTCATCGGTTTTTCCTCGCAATCCGCACCGAGGCTTGCGGGTGTACCAGCGCAGAAAATCCGCGCTTCATATAGGCTGTCACCCAGCGCCTCCCCGGTGTCACCCAGAATCACCAAGTTACCAGACTGCGCCATGAACGCGCTCATATGGCCCACCGAGCCCTTCACGACGATGTCGATCCCCTTCATGGAAATGCCGCACCGCGCCGAGGCGTTACCATCAATAATCAGCAACCCGCCATGCGCCGTGGCACCCGCCGCCTGGCTGGCATCGCCCTTCACATGCACGATACCCGACATCATGTTTTCCGCAACGCCGGGGCCGGCATTGCCTTCAATGGTGATCACCGCACCATCATTCATGCCAGCGCAATAATAACCAACATGGCCATCAATTTGAATGCTCACCGGCACCGTGACGCCAACCGCTACGGCATGTTGTCCACGCGGGTTGAGAATTTGCCATGAAGTCTGGTTGGTCTGTGGAGGCAGCGCGTGCAGGGCCACGCTTAAATCCCGCAGTTTTTCACAAGCCAAGTCAAACGTCACCGGCTCAATACGGGTCATTTGTTTTAACGCGCTGCTCATGCCGCACGCTCCCAAAAATAAACTTTGGCAGGCTCAGGCTCAAATAATTTGGCCTTTGAAATGCCTGGTAAATCCACCAGCGCCCGGTATTCTGAACCGAACGCCACGTAATCATCGGTTTCGGCCATTACCGCGGGCTTGCAGGCCACTGGGTCGCGCAGCACGCCAAAGCCTGATTCCGTGCCGACAACGAACGTGTAAAACCCATCCAGCGTGTCCAGGGCTGCAGTTAACGCTTCATCCAGCTTGGCACCCTCGCGCAGCTTCCAGCTTAAAAAACCAGCGGCCACTTCGGTATCGTTTTGAGTCTCAAATCGCATATTTTCACGAATTAGGGTCCGGCGAATGTCGTTATGGTTAGACAATGAGCCGTTGTGTACCAAACATTGGTCAGGCCCGGTGGAAAACGGGTGCGCCCCTTGTGTTGTGACGGCTGATTCGGTGGCCATACGCGTATGGGCAATGGCATGGCTGCCCGACATGCCAGCCAAACCAAAGCGCGTTGAAACCAGCGCCGGTAAACCGACCCCTTTAAACAATTCCATTCTGGTCCCGCTGGCAACGATATCCACCGTGGGGTACGAGGCCTGAAGAGTGCGCCGTACCTCGGCTTCACGCGCTATCGGGACACTTATAACGGCATGATCATCACGTACCGTTGCACCCACCTGCAGTGCGTGACCCAGGGCTGCGAAATCAAATCCAACAGGCGCCCGTAGCGTGACCTTAACGAAGCCGGCGGTGCCGTCACCATAAACGGCGAACCCGGCGCTATCAGGGCCGCGGTCCGTTAATACCTCCAGCATTGCTGCTGTCATGGCGCCCAGTTCAGGCTCCAAAGCTCGATTTTTAAGAAACAATCCGGCTATGCCGCACATGCGCGAAACCTATCAAATATGACGATTTGAATGTTAGCCAGCATATCGGGCTTCGTCAACTGATAAGAATAATCAATTCTTATCAGGAAATAAAATCAGCTAGGCTCGCGGGCATAGGTAATGATGGAGAGGTAGGTCATTGGCTTTACGATCAATTTTTCCGGGCCATGCGGTGCACCAGAATCAAACAGCAGCGCATCGCCAGGGGTAAGGTGGTAGGATTGATCGCCGTGGCGGTACATAACCTCGCCGGTCAGCATATAGATGAATTCGGTGCCCTCATGCTGAAACGCCGGGTACGGTGCTGCGTCCTTATGCAGGGTGATCAAATAAGGCTCTACCACCACGGCGCCGCCCAACGCGTGGCCCAGTAAGCTATATTGATGTCCGGCTTTGGTCCCGCGGCGTTCAATGATCACACCAGTGCCCGCCTTCACAAACGAGCAATCACGCTTTTCTTCAAATGTCGAGAAAAACGTCGTTAGCGGCACATTCAAGGCGGTGGCGAGCGCCTGCAAGCTACCCAGCGACGGCGATATCTGGCCATTTTCAATTTTTGATAGCATGCCACCTGACAAGCCAGCCGCCGTCGCTAATTCAGAGACCGTAATCCCAACGCGGCGGCGCAACTGGCGCACCTGCACGCCAATGGCCTGCTCCAGCGTCAGGTCGGAAACAGCGGCTGCGCTTGAACCGGTCATATAAACTTCGGCCGCAGCCTCCGGTAATCCGGCTTCGCTCAATGCATCCGCCAAAGGTGTTTTAACGATTTTCAGCGGGTTAGACTTAGCTTGGGGCCGCGACGGCATTCTGCAATCTCCTCAACCTCACGTATTATGACGAAAAAATACAAAAAGCCCAGTGTCGATTGCAATTTAGAGACGAAATTAGTCTATTATTTAACCAGCGCCCTCAATTCTTTTTGCGGCTGTCAGTGTGTTGCGTAGCAAACAGGCAATTGTCATGGGGCCAACGCCGCCGGGAACTGGCGTAATTCGTCCGGCGATCCCCTGGGCTTCGTCGAATGCGACATCGCCCACCAACTTGGTTTTGCCAGCAGCGGCGGGAACCCGGTTGATCCCGACATCGATAACGGTGGCACCGGGCTTGATCCAGTGGCCCTTGATCATTTCCGGGCGCCCAACAGCGGCCACCAGAATATCGGCGCCTCTGCAAATTTCAGCCAAATTACGGCTGCGGGAGTGCGCGATCGTGACTGTGCAGTTCTGCGCCAGCAGAAGTTGTGCCACCGGCTTGCCAACAATGTTAGAGCGTCCCACCACCACGGCGTTCAAGCCGGATAAGTCGCCTAACGCTTCGGTAAGAAGCATCACGCACCCCAGTGGCGTGCAAGGCACCAATCCTGGCAAACCTACCGCCAAACGACCCGCATTAATGATATGAAAACCATCAACATCCTTGTCAGGGTTGATGGTATCCAGCACCTTCGATGAATCGATATGTCCTGGCAGGGGCAGTTGCACCAGAATACCGTGCACCTTGGGGTCAGCGTTCAATTGTTTAACCAGCGCAATCAGTTCGGGCTCAGGGGTTTCAGCCGGCAGCTTGAACTCCAATGAGTGCATGCCCGCCAGCACGGTTTGTTTGGCTTTGTTACGCACATAAACCTGACTTGCCGCATCCTCCCCAACCAGCACCACCGCCAAACCTGGTTGAATGCCCCGTGAGGCCCTCAAACCAGCCACATCGGCACGAATGCTCTCCACTAACCCGGCTGCAAACGCCTTGCCGTCGATGATTTTGGTTTCGATTTGACTCACGGTGTGAACACCACCGTCTTTTTGCCGTTCAAAATCACCCGGTCTTCCAGATGGTAGCGCACCGCGCGCGCCAGCACCCGGCGTTCAATGTCACGGCCTTTACGCACCAGATCATCGGGCGTGTCAGCGTGAGTGATGCGCTCAACATCCTGCTCGATGATCGGGCCTTCATCGAGGTCGGTGGTGACATAATGCGCGGTGGCGCCAATCAATTTAACGCCGCGCGAATGGGCCTGATGATAGGGCTTGGCACCCTTAAAGCCGGGCAAGAACGAATGGTGGATGTTAATGCATTTACCGCTCAGTTTGGCCGCCAGAGCATCAGACAGCACTTGCATGTAACGCGCCAGCACCACCAGTTCTGATTTGGTCTCCTTCACCAGCGCCCAAATCTGACCTTCCTGCTCCATCTTGGTATCCTTGGTGATGGGCAGGTGATGAAATGGTAGCCCCGCCATGTCGATACCGGCGAAATGTTCAGGCCCATGGTTCGAGACAATGGCAGTGGGGGTCATCGCCAGTTCACCAATGCGCCAGCGATACAGTAAATCAACCAGACAATGGTCGAACTTCGAAACCAGCAGCAGCACGCGGCGCGGGGCGGTATGGGCGTTGAGGTTCCAGTTAAAGCCGAATTGCGTGGCAATTTCGGCAAACCCGTTACGGATATCCTCGATTGGCGTCTCACCATTGATATCAAACGCGATGCGGGCGAAGAATTTGCCGGTTTCAGCATCGTCGAACTGCTGGGCTTCACGAATATCGCCGCCATTCTGATACAAATACGTTGCAACACCGGCCACAATGCCCGGGCGGTTCTGGCAGGAAAATGTCAGGACATATTGCGACTTGGACATGGGTATTCACTAACCTTCAAATTCACGGCAGGCTTCGATGAGCGATGCGTATAAGGACTGCGCGAAACTTCGGAAACAGGCCAGAGCGAATACCTCCCCTTCCCGCCAAAGCTGCACGGAAATATGGCCCGCCAGGGTGAGCGCCGTGCCATTGGGCGGGAACACCGTTTCATGCAGGTCAATCGGCACCAGCTTGGCCAGGGCTTCGGTGGCATGGGGGCCGGCAAGGTGAAATATCGCCCGGCCATCGGTTTGGTCGGTTATGGCAGCGTACGGGCGGGCCGCGGCCAGAGAAGCCGGTGGCGCGCCCAAAGCCAGCCAGGCTTCAGGCCCAGACCAAAGATAGCGTACATCGTTGACCACGATGCTAACGGGTGTGAGCGGCAAAGCCAAACCCAGGGCGGCTTCCAACGCCGGGACAGCATTTTTGAAGGCAGCAATGCTGACCAGCGGGCGCAAGGTGGCCACGCTGACCATCGGCGTGGCAGGATACGTAAAACTCTCAGCCTCAAGCATGCAGGCGGCTCCCCTCGGGGTCGTAAAATACCGGGTTAACCACTTCCGCCAGAAAGTCACCGTTGCGGATCGGGTCGTACACCCTGATGATTTCGCCGTAGCGGGACGCACCGTGCTTGAGGATCGCCAACCCGATGGAGTGACCCAAAGTGGGAGAATAGGCTGCCGAGGTGACATGGCCTTGGTCGTTGGAGGCCGTCGGCTCGGCGTCATGCGCCAGCAGATGCGCTCCACCCCGCAGGCGGTCAGACTCATTTACTGGCTTCAGCCCCACCAGGTTCGGGCGAGCTTGGTCCATCAGCGCAGGGCGGGCAGCCATAGCGCGGCCAATAAAATCCTTCTTTTTGGAGAGTAATTTACCAAAACCCAAATCATGCGCTGTGGTCTGGCCGTTCAATTCATTGCCGGCGGGATGACCTTTCTCAATTCGCATCACCCCCAGCGCCTCGGTGCCGTAAGGGACAATGCCGTATTCCTCACCGGCTGCCATTAAGGCTGCTGCGAGAGCGCCACCGAAGCGGGCGGGGACTGCGATTTCGTAGGCCAGTTCGCCGGAAAATGACAGGCGGAACAACCTGGCCGGGGTGCCACCACAAACCGTGACCTCGCCCGCGGCCATGTATCCAACGGCGGCGTTCGAAACATCGTAGGCGTCATCAACGATTTTGCGCAGCACATCGCGCGAGCTCGGCCCTGCTAGGGCAATCTGCGCCCACTGGTCGGTGATGGATATAAAACGCACATCCAATTCCGGCCACAGCCATTGGTGACAAAATTCCAGATGCTGAAACACCTTTGCCGCATTGGCGGTGGTGGTGGTCATGACGTAATGCTGGTCCCCGATCCGCGCCGTGGTTCCGTCATCCATGACAAAGCCATCCTCGCGCAGCATCAACCCGTAACGAGCACGGCCAACGGCGAGGTTAGTCCAACTATTGGTGTAAACGCATTCCAGAAACTTCGCGGCATCAGGCCCTTGAATGTCGATTTTGCCCAAAGTGGTGACATCGCAAATACCTACGCACTGCCGCACCGCTTGCACCTCGCGGTTAGTAGCCGCCAGCCAATCCTCGCCCGGTTTGGGGAAATACTGTGCCCGCAGCCACAGACCGGTTTCCAC
>NCFD01000420.1 GCA_002281005.1 Acidocella sp. 35-58-6
GCCCTTGAGCGCGCCGAGCTGGTCATCGTGCAGGAAGCGTTTGCCACGCCGGCTACCTGCGACTACGCCGACCTGTTGCTGCCCGCGACGACATATTGCGGCCATAGATGCTCGCAGCTCCTGCGATAATGGCAGTAAAAATCAACCCCATCGCTTCCTGCGGAATCAAGCCGCGCAGTGTCATGCCCGCAACGGTTACGGCGCCCAGAATAATCGCCATGATAATATAGGGGTGAAACTTGAGCGGCGGTGCAGCAGGCTTGGGCCGGATTGGCAGGGCTGCCGGTACCGGAACGAAATGTAGGGTGAAGGCACTGGCCTGGTTGCTCAACACCTCGCCCAATCGCCGCCGCCCAATGCGCCGCCACCAAGGCCGGGTTGTGGTGCGGCCCACCACAATATGGGTGATGTTATTTTTGGTGGCGTAATCGAGCACCGTACCCACAATATCCGACATCGTGGTGGTTTCAACGGTGGCGCCCAGTTGCACGGCCAAATCCAGCGCATGCTGGGCATCGCCATGCTCGTCGGGCCGCTCAGCATGAAAAGCCACCAATGGCGCCCGCAGCGTATCAGCTAGCCGCGCAGCATGACGCACCACATTGTCAGCTGAGGCATCGGGGCCAATCAGGGCCAGAACCTTCTCACTGGCGGGCCAGGGGCCGGGAATGGCGCGGGCGCGCATGTAGGATGTAACATCCTTATCCACCCGTTGGGCCACGCGCCGCAGCGCCATCTCGCGCAGCGCCCCCAATTACCTTCCCGGAAGAACCCCTCCAAGGCGCGGTGCGCCACATCGGGCCGGTAGATTTTGCCATCCACCAGCCGGGTGCGCAGTTCAGCTGGTGTTAAGTCGATTAGTTCAATTTCATCCGCGAGGTCGAGCACGGTATCAGGAATGGTCTCAGCCACCCGCACCCCGGTAATTCGTGCCACCGGGTCATTCAAGCTCTCCAGATGCTGAACATTGAGCGTGGTCCAGACATCAATCCCGGCCTCCAGAATTTCCTGCACATCCTGCCAGCGCTTCTGGTGGCGCAGGCCCGGCGCGTTGGTGTGCGCCAGTTCATCGACCAGCAGCAAAGCCGGGCGGCGTCTTAACGCGCCATCGAGGTCGAATTCTTCAAGCGATTGGCCGCGATACGGCACCTTGATGCGCGGCAGGATTTCAAGG
>NCFD01000055.1 GCA_002281005.1 Acidocella sp. 35-58-6
GATGCACCATCACCCGGGCATTCGGCAGCGCAAAACGCTTGCCCTTCTCACCCGCGCAAAGCAGCAAACTGCCCATCGAAGCGGCCTGGCCGATACACACCGTGCTCACCGGCGAGCGGATATATTGCATGGTGTCGTAAATCGCGAGGCCGGACGAGACCACGCCGCCTGGGCTATTGATATAAAACGAAATATCCTTGTTCGGGTTCTCGCTCTCCAGAAACAGCAACTGGGCGCAGATCAAGGCGCTCACTTGGTCGTACACCTGCCCTGTGAGGAAAATAATCCGCTCCTTCAACAGGCGCGAGTAAATGTCGTAGGAGCGCTCGCCTCGCGCCGTCTGCTCAACCACCATCGGCACGAGATTATTATTGTAAATCTCGACTGGATCCCGATCCCACATATGCTCAAATCCTTGTTTCATATAACCGGAGACCCCGCCACCGCATCGCGCCTCACAGAGGCCGCGACGCGGGCAGGACAAACCGTCATGGGAGTAAGGTAATCAATCGAACGCCTAAGTCTAGGGGGCGTCCGGGCCAGCCTTAGCCTTCCGGGTCGGCGGCGAGTTCCTCAGGTGTCACCGAGACCTCTTCGAGGGTCAGGCTGCCGAGCAGATAATCCACCACCTTGTCCTCGAAAATCGGACCACGGAAGCGTTCCATCTCGCGCGGGTTCTTTTTGAAGAACTCCACAACCTGCATCGCCTGGTCACGATATTTCATCGCTTCGGCGAACATCGCCCGCTGTAAATCCTGGTCGGACACCGTGATATTGTTGGCGCGGCCAATTTCGGCCACCAGCAATCCCAAGCGCACCCGGCGGTCGGCAATGGCGCGGTATTCGGCCCGCAGGGTTTCATCGTCTTTCTCGGCATCCTCTGGGTCAGCGCGGCCAGCGGCCTTTTCAGCCTCCACCTGACGCCAGATTTCGCTGAATTCAGCCTCAACCAAACCTTGCGGCGCATCGAAATGGGCGCGTTCCGAGAGGGCATCCAGCAGAGCGCGCTTCAACTTCAGGCGGGTCATCTGTTGATATTCCCGGTCGATCTGCTCGGTAACGGTCTTTTGCAGCGCTTCCAGCGAGTCAACGCCCAGGGTCTTGGCGAATTCGTCATCCACCACGGCAACCTTTGGCACGGCTAGGGATTTAGCGGTGATTTCAAATTGCGCGGCCTTACCGGCCAGGTCCTTGGCGCCGTAATCGGCGGGGAATTCAACGGTAATCGTGCGGGTTTCGCCCGGCGCCATGCCCTCCATCTGCTCGGAGAAACCTGGAATAAAGCCTTCGCCGGCGATAATGATGGCCACATTCTCGGCAGAGCCGCCGGGGAACGCCACGTCATCGATCCGGCCAATAAAATCAACGGTTAGCTGCTCGCCTTTGGCTGCCGGGCGGGGGTCTTCCACCGGTTCAAACACTTTGCGGCTATCGGCAAGCTTACCCAGCGCCTCGGCCACAGCGGCTTGCGTTACTGTCGCTACCGGCTTTTGCAACACGATATCACCGAGGCCCGGCATCGTGATATCAGGCAGAATTTCCATCTCCATGGTGAATTCCAAGTCGGAATTCTCGCCATGCTTGGTCACTTCCAGCTTCGGCTGCATCGCCGGGCGCAGGTTACGCTCCGAGATCAGTTGGTCGGACGCAGCGTTAATTGCACCCTCGGCAATTTCGGCGGCCACCGCGCTGCCATAGCGCTTACGAACCAATGACATCGGCACCTTCCCAGGGCGGAAGCCCGGCACCTGCATGGTGCGGCCCAGCTCAGCCAGGCGTTTCTCACGCTTTACCGCGAGTTCGGGTTCGGGAACCACGACCGTGAAGCCGCGCTTCAAGCCGTCGGAGAGCGTTTCGGTAACCTGCATCGACAAGACCATCCTTAAACAACAATGTACCAGAACGCTTTGGTGCGGGCGGAGGGACTTGAACCCCCACGACTTACGCCACCAGAACCTAAATCTGGCGTGTCTACCAATTTCACCACGCCCGCTGCGTTCAATAAGCCGCGCCGTCTAGCGCGAGTTTGGCCTCTTCACAAGCATCAGGTCTCGTATAAGGGGCTTGCGCCTGCTATTTCCGCCTCAATACCATCTCACGCTGACGGGGTACCACTCGCCTATGACCATCAAACGCGCCCTGCTGGCACTCGTGGCCCTGGTTGTTGTGCTGCCCATTTTGTTGGCGATGGTGCTGGTGGCCCGCTTCGACCCCAACAGCTACGCCCCGGAAATTTCCGCTGCCGTGCAAAAAGCCACCGGCCGCACCCTGGTGTTCGGCGGTCCCATCACCCTGGCGCTGTCCTTCAGCCCTACTATCGAGGCGGATAACGTCACGCTGAGCAACCCCCCGGGGTTTGCGGATGCGAATTTCGTTACCCTACGCCATTTGGAAGCCAAAATCTCGTTGCTGCCGCTTTTGTCGCACCGGATCGATATCCTCAGCCTCATTCTGGTGAATCCCGCCATCAATTTCCAAACCAACGCGGCCGGCCAAGCGAATTGGGATTTTTCTGCCCCGTCCGCAGGCGGTGTCAGCCTGCGGCCGCGCGGCTATGAAATCGCGTTAGAATCCGTTGACGTCCAAAAAGCCCTGGTGACGCTGAAGGATGCCAGCGGCCATCCGGTGCAAACACTGGCCTTGCAGGACGTGCGAGGCACCGCGACCTCCGTTGCCGCCCCGCTCAATCTCACCGCAACGGCGGCCATCAACAACACACCCATCGCCCTGAGTGGCATGGTCGGGCCGGTGGAGCGGCTCTCCGGTATCGGCAGCGGGCCCTGGCCGGTGAATTTAACCCTCACCAGTAACGGTGCCAGCGCCACTCTTACCGGTAATGTGGCTGACCCACGCACCGCCACCGGCTACGCCCTGACACTCAAGGCCAGCATCCCGGCCCTCGAAGCCTTCGCGCCGATGCTGCCCGCCGGATTGCCAAACAGCCTGCTGCCGCCGATCCACGGCCTCACCGTCACTGCGGCAATTTCCGACCAAGGCGCCACCATGCCGGCCGTTCGAGACCTCTCGATCAAAGCCACGGGCTCTGATTTATCTAGCCTGCGGCCCGGGCTGGCGTTGGACAGCCTTGATATCGAAATGCCGTCTCTGAACGCTGCAATAACAATTAATGCTACCGCGACGGATGGCCCGATGCCGCTCAGCCTGTCGGGCAGGCTCGGCGCGGTCGCGCGGTTGATAAACCCGGCTTGGCTCCCTGCCACCGCCCAACCGGGCAGCGGCAATTTTCCGGTCACGCTGCAGGCTCAGGCTGGTCAGGCCACCTTCAATGTGACGGGCGGCATCGCCACCCCTATGAATGCGGCTGGCGTGGCGCTGGCAGTCAACCTGACCGTCCCGGACCTCTCCACGCTCAGCCCGCTAGCTGGGTTTTATTTGCCCGCCTGGAAAAACATCACCCTGCAAACCACCATCATCGACCCCGGCGGGTTAGGCCTCAGTCAGGCCGTGGGGCTAGACGGGCTAACCTTGACCATGGACAACGCGGCTGTGGGCGGTGATGCGAGCCTGTATGCTGGTAAAGTTCCCCGCTTGCAGATGGCACTGAAAGGCCAGCAGATCGACCTTGATGCGTTGCTCGCCGCCTGGCCCGCCCCCTCAACCGCAGCAGTGCCGGCCACGCCGGTCATCCCGACTGCCAAACTGCCGCTTGATGCGATGAAGCGTTTCAATGCCGACATCCAGCTTGCGGCAGACTCCGTGGTGTTCAACAAAGCCACCTACACCGCGTTTCAGAGCCATGCGGTGTTGCAGGACGGGGTTTTGACGCTCAACCCGCTCACCGGTATTCTGCCCAGTGGCAACATCACAGCCTCCGCCAGCCTCGACACCACCAAGGAACCCGCTGCCGCCGCCTGGAGTTTAAGCGCCCCGGCGCTGGCACTGGGCCCCGTTTTGAAAAGCTTTGGTCAGCCCAATAACGCGCAAGGCACCATGCAGGTGACACTCAATGCTACCGGCGTCGGCGACAGCCTGCATGATATTCTATCCTCGGCCAGCGGCCAGTTAGGGCTGGCTTCGGTAAATGATGTGGTCGATGGCTCAGTGCTGGGCAGCCTGTTTGGGCCGGTGCTGCGCGCCGATGCGCTGCCGGACACAGTTCTCAGCGCTCCTGGCCCGGTGCCAGTGCGTTGTTTTGCGCTCCGGATGGACGCCACCAACGGAACCGGCACCATCAGCACGATCAGCCTGGATTCCGGCCGTTTGCAGCTCCAGGGCAATGGACATCTCAACTTCGGCGATGAAACCTTAGCAATTACCTTGATGCCCACCATTCCCGGAACCCCACCAAATGCCGGCACACCCGAGGCACTGGGCGGCACCTTCACCACCCCAAAATTGACCCTGAACCCAAGCGCCACCGCCACGGCGAACACCGGCGACATGTGCCCTGCGGCCCTCACGCTTGGCCGGCTCGGCAAGCCGGGCCCCGCTGCTCCTGCGCCGGTAAACGCAGCCCCCGCTACCAATGGCACAACGCCGGCCGCGCCATCAGGGCCTAAAAATTTGCTGAACCTGCTGAATGGCCAGTAAGCCCGCGCCATGAAACGCATCTGGACATCCGTTGAGACCATTGAGACCACCGGCGGCTTTACCGTTCTGCTGGATCGCAAGCCGATCAAAAAACCCAGCGGCACGCCGCTCACCATGCCCTTCGCCGCGCTCGCTGAGGCAGTGGCCGCAGAGTGGCGAAGCGCCGGGCTGGATGGTAGCGAGATCAAACCCGATGACCTGCCGCTCACCCGCATGACCACCACCGCCATCGACCGCGTGGCGAAATCCTATGATGACATTATCAATCAACTGGTCGGCTATGGCCTCAACGACGCCCTTTGCTACCGGGCAGAAACCCCGGCATCGCTGGCGGCACTTGAACAAGCGCAATGGCAGCCCTGGTTAAATTGGGCGACGGATACTTACGGCGTTAAACTCAACACCGGTTTTGGCATCACACCCATCATCCAACCGCCTGGCACTGCCGATGTATTTCATGAGGCCATGCGAGCCTTCGATATCTACCAGCTCACCGCCCTTGGCGTGGCGGTGCCTGCCTTGGGCAGCTTGGTGCTGGGCCTGGCGCTGAGCCAGCACAAGCTGGATGCGCACACAGCTTTCGACATCGCCCACATCGAGGAAAAATTTCAGGTTGAGCGCTGGGGCACCGATGACCTGGCCGAGGAACGCCGGCTAGCCATTTTAACTGACCTGCAATTATGCGTGCGTTTCATGGCGTTGTGTGATCAAAAAAATAACCACGACATCAAAATATAAATCGGTGTCAGTCCTAATATCATTACCCCGGCATAGGCAAAAAACCCCGGCATTTTAACTGCCCGCCGGGCTGCAATTTCCCGGATCATCAAATTCGGCGCATTGCCCAAATAGGTAACGGGCCCAAAAAATACTGAGCCCGCCGCGAGCGCGGTCAGCAAGTGCGATGGCGCCGTGGCAAGCTGTGCGGCGTTACCACCGGCAGCTTGGAAAAATATCAAATAGGTTGGCGCGGCATCAAGCACCGCCGAGGCAACTCCGCTCGCCCAAAACCATAGCAACGGATGATTCACATCCAAATTCGCTTGTTGCAGCAACGAGAAAACCGGACCGATGGTGGCAAATATTGCGAAAAACAAAATCCCAATCTCGCGCATCGCCGTCCAGGCGAAGCGGTTGTAAGCGCGGATCGACTTCGGTGTAAAAATTTCCGAAATGGCAATGCATCCCAAAGCCAGGATCGTCACCACCAGGTGTTCAACCGGCATCTTCGCCGAAAGTAAATTTACTGTCCCCGGATGCCATACACCTTCCAGCGGAATGGCGATCATCAACACCAGCAGCAGGATAATATTTAAACCGCCGCGCACGCGCAGCTTTTGCAATGGCGGTTTCGCCTCGCGCCGAGCCAGATACACATCAAAGCCAAAACAGAAGCCCAGCACCGGCACCGCCATTACCAGCAGCGGCGCCCACAGATACGTCAGCGGCCAGAAAAACGGCACGCCGCGCAGAAACCCAACCAGCAACGGCGGGTCTCCCAGCGGCGAGAGCGCTCCTCCGGCATTGCCCACCAGAATGATAAACGCCAGCACCAGATGCCGTTTTTCAAAACGGTGCGCATTGGCTGCGAGCAATGGGTGGATCAGCAGCAAAGCCGCGCCGATCGTTCCCATCACCGCCGCCAGAACCGTGCCGATGACAAGCAGACATAAATTTCCAACTGGCCGCCCCCACGGGCCCCCGGTGATGAGAATCCCGCCGCCCAGCGCGTATAAAGCCAACAGAAGCACCATGAATGGCATAAATTCGGCGATACTCACCTGCCATACCGCCGCCACAGCCTCCACAGGCCCACCATGCAGTGCGCTCAGGATCAACCCGAGCCCGACCCAGACGACCGATAATGCGGCCATGCGCCGATGCCAAAAACGTGGCGCAACCCCGGGTAAAACTGCAAAACTTATCAACACCGCGGCAAACGGCAGCGCCAGCACAAAATTCATTGTCCCAGCGCCCCGGCACCGCGATGTTGCTCCCGCCGGTCAACACCGATAGGTTGCGCCCAGCATTTGAGGAGACCCGTTTGCATGGATATGTCCGGAGAAAGACTAATCGCCGCCCCGCGCGACAAAGTTTGGGACGCACTGAATAACCCGGCGATTCTGAAGGACTGCATCCCAGGCTGCGAAAGCCTGGAAAAGCTCTCCGACACGCAGATGAAGGCTACCGCTGCCGTCAAACTTGGCCCCATCGCTGCACGCTTCACCGGCAATGTTCTACTCTCCGATCTTGATCCACCAAACGGTTACACGATTTCAGGTGAGGGCCAAGGCGGCGTTGCGGGGTTTGCCAAGGGGGGGGCCACCGTCAAACTTACTGATGAGGATGGCGGCACAAGGCTATCATATGTGGTAAACGCCCAGATTGGGGGCAAAATGGCCCAGCTTGGTGCCCGTTTGATCGACTCCACCGCCAAACAAATGGCCGAAGCCTTTTTCACGAAATTTTCCGCAATTCTAGCACCGGAGCCCGTCATGGCCGAAACTGCCGAGTCCCCGTATCATAAACTTGCCGAAGACCATGACCATGACCCCAGCAACCCGCATTATTTTGGGCTTCCGCTGGGCGTGATCATTGCCGCAATCATTGCCACCATTGCAGTTGGGCTGACCGTCTTTAAATATCTCTGATGACCCCCTTCCAACGTTACTGATACCGCCGCCCTCCTGAGCGCTCAGGGCTATGTCGCCGACCGCGCCTTGGCCACCACCGTGCATCTGGCCCTGGCCATGGAGCGCCCTCTGTTACTGGAGGGGGAACCCGGCACCGGCAAAACCGAGATAGCAAAAGTGCTGGCCGCCGGACTGAACCGCCGGCTGGTGCGGCTGCAATGCTATGATGGGCTCGACCTTGCAGCGGCCGCTTATGAATGGGACCATGCCCGCCAGCTTATGGCCATCAGGCTTGCTGAGGGCGACCAGACGCAGGACGCCAACTCCCTGCAGCGCAATATCTACAGTCGTAATTTTTTGCTGGCCCGCCCGTTGCTGTCAGCCATCGACCCAGACCTGCCACCGGCGGTGCTGCTGATCGACGAGCTTGACCGCGCCGATGAGCCGTTCGAGGCGTTTTTGCTCGAATTACTGGCGGATTTTCAAATCTCGGTGCCGGAATACGGCACCATCAAAGCCAAAACCAAGCCGGTGGTGGTACTGACCTCTAATCGCACCCGCGAAGTGCATGACGCCATCCGCCGCCGCTGCCTGTATCAGTGGGTGGATTACCCCACCGCCGCCCGCGAACGCGCTATTTTGCGCAACAAGGCGCCTGGAATCCCCGAGATGCTCGCCGCCGAGATTGTGGCCTTCGTCCAATCGGTGCGTCACGCCGATATTTTTAAACTGCCCGGTGTTGCTGAAACGCTTGATTGGGCCGCCGCCCTCACCGCCTTGGATCAAGAGGAACTTGCCCCGGGTGCTGTGGAGGATACGCTTGGTGTGCTGCTGAAGTACCAGGACGACATTGCCGCCATGAAGGGTGCTGATCTTGCCAAGTATGTCTCCGAAGCCAAGGCGGCAGCGCGGGCAGCATGACCCAGACGAGCGGCTTGCTGGCGAGCAACGTCATGCATTTCGCAAGATTGCTGCGCCGGACCGGCCTGCCGGTGGGCCCCGCCGAGACCATCGCCGCCACCCGGGCACTGACCCATATCGAGATCGGCCAGCGCCACGCGGTGCAGGCGGCATTGCGGGCGGTGATGGTGCACCGGCACGAGCACCAGGAGATGTTCGACACTGCCTTCTCACTATTTTGGCGCAACCCGGACGCCACCAAATTTGCTGCCGCCCTGGCCGCGATGGATGGGATGCGGGCACCTGAGGAGGAGCGCGCCCCACCCGGTGCCCGCCGTCTGGCTGAGGCAATGGCCGCCACCAAGGACAAACCGCCGCGCGAGGGCGAACCACCGCAAACCATCGACGCCACTCTCACCTTCAGCGAAACCGAAAAGCTGAACGCGATGGATTTCGAGGCAATGAGTGCGCGGGACATCACCCGCGCCAAAACCGAAATCGCCAAGCTGCGCCTGCCGCTGGATCAGCACCGTACCCGGCGCTGGAAGCTTAGCGCGGCGGGCAGGCGGATTGACCTCAAAGCCACTATGCGGGGTTCGATGCGCACCGGCGGTGAGATTATGTCGCTGGCCCGCACCGCGCCCAAAATCAAACCGCCGCCGCTGGTGGTGTTATGCGATATTTCCGGCTCGATGGCCCGCTACGCGCAAATTCTGCTGCATTTTTTGCATTCGGTGGCCAATGACCGCGAACAGGTGAGCGTGTTTTTATTCGGCACCCGGCTATCAAACATCTCCCGCCAGCTACGCCACCGTGACCCTGAAGTGGCGTTCCAGATGATCGCCTCCCTGGTGCCCGACTGGTCCGGTGGGACGCGCATCGGCGAGGCGCTGGCCAGCTTCAACCGCCACTGGGCCCGCCGCGTGCTGGGCCAGGGAGCCGTCGTGCTGCTGGTGACTGACGGGCTGGACCGTGATGGCGCCCAAGGTCTGGCGGCTAACATGGAGCGCCTGCACCGCTCCTGCCGGCGTTTGATATGGCTGAACCCGCTGCTGCGCTGGGACGGGTTTTCACCGAAAACCCAGGGGGCCAAAGCGATGCTGCCACATGTCGATGA
>NCFD01000056.1 GCA_002281005.1 Acidocella sp. 35-58-6
ATTCGGTGGCTGAAACCGCGTTGCGTGACATGAATAAAAACAGCCAGCGGCGGATGAAGCGCAGTTTGGGAATGGCGGCGGGCACCACGGTTTCGCGGCCCAGGAAATAGCTGGTCTGCATCGGCTTGAAGTCGATGCCAAGCTCGCTCAGGCTCTCCAGTGCGCGCGGCACGTTCGGGCTTTCCATGAACCCATACATCAGGCTGATTTTGTAAATACCCGGTGCGGCTTCCTCGGCCTGCGCACGGTCGCCGGGGGCAGCGATGGGGATGTCGAGGGTGCGGACGGTGACGAAGTAAACGTGCTCGTGCAGCACCTTGTTGTGCTTGAGGTTATGCAGCAAGGCGTTTGGCACGAAGTCCAGATTGCCGGTCATGAACACGGCGGTGCCGGGCACCCGGATAATGCGTGATTGCGGCAGCCGTGCCAGGAACGAGGCCAGCGGCAGGCTGTCCTGGGTCCAGCGGGCGATAAGCAGGCTGCGGCCGCGCCGCCAGGTGGTCATGACCAGGACCACCGTGAGGCCAATGGCCAGCGGTACCCAGCCGCCATCGAAGAATTTTAAGGTGTTGGAGGTAAAGAAGGCGAGGTCGACGATGCCGAAGGTGCCAAACACCGCGACGGTGAGGCCGCGCGACCAGCCAAACTGGCGGCGAAAGACCACCATGGCCAGAATGTTGGTGCACATGAAAGTGCCAGTGACGGCAATTCCATAGGCCCAGGCGAGCGCGTTACTGGTTTTAAAAGCCAGCACCAGCATCACCACACCGATGCAAACCGCGTAATTGATTTGCGGCACATATATCTGTCCTTCTTCCTTCTCGCTGGTGTGGCGGATTTCCATGCGCGGAAACAAGCCTAACTGGACGCATTGGCGGGCCATTGAGAAGGTGCCGGTGATGACGGATTGACTGGCAATGATGGTGGCCAGGGTGGAGAGAATGACCAGTGGCAATTGCAGGCTGTGTGGCGCCATTTTGTAGAAGGGGTTGTCGGCGGTGGCAGGGTTGGCCACCACCAGCGCCCCCTGGCCAAAATAATTCAGCAACAGACAGGGCAGCACAAAATAGGTCCAGGCGGTTTGAATGGGCTTGCGGCCAAAATGGCTCATGTCGGCGTACAACGCCTCGGCCCCGGTGACGGCCAGGACCACGGCACCCAGGGCGATGAACGCCAGCATGGCGTGGCGATAGATGAACATCACGCCGAAGCTTGGGATCAGAGCTTGCAAGACGAACGGGTTCTGGATGATCTGGATCAGCCCCATGATGCCAATGGTGAGAAACCATACCAGCATGACAGGACCAAAGGCCCGCCCCATTGAACCGGTGCCACGGCGCTGCACTAAAAACAGCCCGACGATAACGGTGAGCGATACTGGAATAACAATCTGGTCAAATTCCGGTGACACGACATCGAGCCCCGCAACGGCTGAGAGTACCGATATGGCTGGCGTGATCATGCCGTCACCGAAAAACAGTCCGGCCCCGACAATGCCGACGATGCCAAGCGCTGCACGGGTTTTATCAGATTTGGCGACGCGCTGGGCCAGCGCCATTAGAGCCAGAATGCCGCCTTCGCCGTGGTTGTCCGCGCGCATCACGAAGGTGACGTATTTAAGGGTCACGGTGATGATCAGCGCCCAGAATATAAGGGAGAGGACGCCAAAAATATCGTCGTATCGCAGGCCGGATTTTTGGAAATAGCCGATGCTGGCCTGGAAGGCATAGAGCGGGCTGGTGCCGATATCGCCATACACCACACCTAAAACCCCGATCAGGCTGGCGAGGCGGAGCTTGCTTTTTGATTCATCTGGGCTGGCCACACTCATGCCGGACTCTCAAGCTTCAGATTTAGGGCGGCCATCATGCGTCGCTGGCTTTAGCTGTTTGTCGCTAATGCAGCAATATGTAATGCATTGTTGCAGTGACCGTCACGGTGTCGGATTTGGCATCCGGCGGGAATGGCGGCAATTGGGCATCTTTGAACAATCCGGGCCAGGCTTGGTCCAGGAAGGGCGAGCCGGAGCCGGTGAGCAGTTTGATGCCCGAGACATTGCCGGCGCGGTCCACGGTGAACTGAATTTTCACGCTGCCTTGCTGGTTCTGGGCTATGGCGGCGTCGGGGTAGTAAGCGTGCTCATTGACCCATTTATTAAGGGCTGCGTCCCAGTTGCTGCCGGCATCGCCTTTGATGGTTAGTGTCTGCCCGGCGGCGGCTTGCAGGTCGGCGGCGGCGAGGTTGAGGTTCAGGCTGCGTTGAGCGAACGGCACCGGTGGCGAGGGCGAACCGAAGGACATATTGTTCATCACCACGTAATGCGGCGCCTGGTGGGATGGTTTGGCTTGCCGGTGTTGCGGCTGCGGTTGTGCACGTTGCGGCGTGGGCGCCGGCAGGGCGGCCAGCGGCATTGCCGGCATATTGAGGTTCACCTCGGGCTGGCTGGCTTCTGGTGGCGGTGGGGCGGCGGGTGGTGGGGCCTGGGCGGGCGTTGTTGGGCCCTCAACCTGATGCGGCGGGGCCTGGGTTTGCTGGGCCCCTGGCGTGTCGAATACCACCGAGACGCCGGTTGGGGTTTGAAAGTCCTCGGTTTGGCGGCGCTCGAAGCTGATCAGGAACAACGCAATGACAAATGCATGAAGTGCCAGCGCGGCCAGCCAGAACCATGGCCGCTGAGGGTCAGGTGGCCGTGGGGATGTGCGCTGGTGCGTTGATGCGAGAAGGCCGCTTGGCTCAGTAAGGGCGGTAGTAATAGGGGCGGTAATAGTAAACCGGTGGTGGCCCGTAATAGCCTGGTCCCGGCGCATAATAGGCCGGTGGCGGCTGCTGGATCGTGTCACCATAGCTGACCATGCATTGCGCATAAGACGTATCATACTGGCCTTGTAGATTATCTGCGGTGGCTTGGGCATCACCGCCCGCCACCGACGCACCGCCTAGCAGGCCCGCGCCCGCACCGATAGCCGCCCCGGCACCGACATTGCCGCTGAGCGAGCCCAATGCCGCGCCCGCAGCCGCCCCGATCAGCGTGCCGGCCACGGCGGTATTGGTGGCATTGGCGCTGGCGGCGGCACTTTGGGCACCGCCATTGCCGATGCGCTCCTGCGCATAGTTACGGCAGGCTTGATCATCCTGCTGGAATTGCGCCAATGACTTGCCCTGACCGGGTAAGGCCACAACGCTGGGGCCACTGGGGAGTGCCACCGTGCACGCCCCAAGGGCAACCAGCGGGACCAGCACCATTGCAGCACGGGCCGGGCGCGTGTTGAGCAGCATAGTAAACCTCCTGCACAAAAATTCGATGATCCCAGACATATGGCATGCAGGACCGCGTTTTTCAGCAGCGTTTACAAAACGTCACGTGACGTAAAGCTTTGACGAGTTTAACCGCGACCGTCGAAAAATTCCTTCACTTTGGCGAAAAAGCCATCATGCTCGGGACTATGGGATGCATGAATTTTCGCCTCGGTTTCGAACTCTTCCAGTAGTTCACGCTGCCGCGCGGTGAGTTTTTGCGGGGTTTCCACTGCCACCTGAATGTACATGTCGCCTCGCTGGGAACTGCGCAACACCGAAAAGCCCTTAGCCCGCAGGCGGAATTGGTCGCCCGTTTGGGTGCCCGCCGGAATTTTCACTTTGGCGCCGGTGCCATCGATGGTGGGGACTTCAATTTCGGAGCCCAATGCGGCCTGGGTCATGCGCAACGGCACCCGGCAGAAGATATTGGCACCATCACGCTGGAAAATATCATGCGCCCGGATGGCGACATGAACATACAAATCGCCCGGCGGGGCACCGCGGCCACCGGCCTCGCCCTCGCCCGAGAGGCGAATGCGGGTGCCGTCTTCAACGCCGGCCGGAATTTGCACGGCCAGGGTTTTGTCGCGCGGCACGGTGCCAGCACCCGAACAGACGCGGCAAGGGTTGCGCACCACGCGGCCAGCGCCGCCGCAGGTGGGGCAGGTGCGTTCAACCACGAAGAAGCCCTGCTGGGCGCGGACCCGTCCGGCGCCGCCACAGGTAGCGCAATTATCAGCACTGGCGTTTTTGTCGGCTGAGCCCGAGCCCGCACAGGCATCGCACTTCACGCGGGTGGGGACCCGCACGTTGGCTTTGGTGCCGGTGAAGGCTTCAGCCAGGCTGATCTCAACGGCGGCACGTAAATCGGCGCCAGTTTGCACACCGCCGCCGCCGCCCCGCCGACCGCCACCGCCGAACATCTGGTCGAAAATATCGCCCAGCCCGCCTTCGAAGCCGAACCCGCCGGCGCCCGGGTGGCCACCGCCGCCGTTTTCAAACGCGGCATGGCCGAAGCGGTCATAGGCGGCACGCTTCTGGTCGTCCTTCAGAACGTCGTAGGCCTCGTTGAGTTCCTTAAATTTGGCCTCAGCCTTATGGTCACCCGGATTGCGGTCAGGGTGGTACTGCATCGCCAGCTTGCGGTAAGCCTTTTTCATTTCCTCGGCGCTGGCACCGCGCTGCACGCCAAGAGTGGTATAATAATCTGGTTTCGCCATTGCCCGAAAAGAGCCTTTGCTTGAAACACAGCAACCCCGGAGCCTGAAGCTCCGGGGTGCCGCGGCTTAAATGATCGAAAAAACCTTAGGCAGATTTTTTCTTGTCATCGACTTCCTCGAACTCGGCATCGACGATCTTCTCGCCTTTCGGCCCAGTCGGGGTGGGTTCGCCCTGCGCTGCGTCGGCTTGCGCCTTGTACATCGCTTCGCCAATTTTCATGGCGATGGCGGAGAGCCGGTCGTTGATCTCACGCAGCGCTGCTGTATCGGACCCTTCAAGCGCCGTTCTGGCGGCGGCGATGGCGGATTCAGCCTCAGTGCGGTCCTGAGAGGATACGGTTTCAGACGCATCCTTCAGGGTTTTTTCGGTCTGGTTGATCATCGCCTCAACCTGGTTGCGAGCCTCAACAGCTTCGCGGCGGGCTTTATCAGCCGTAGCGTTTTCTTCGGCTTCGCGCACCATGCGCTGAATGTCGGCTTCGGTCAGGCCGCCAGACGCCTGGATTTTGATCTGGGTTTCTTTACCCGTCGCTTTATCCTTGGCCTGCACTGAAACGATACCGTTGGCATCGATGTCGAAGGTCACTTCGATCTGCGGCACGCCGCGTGGGGCGGCTGGAATGCCTTGCAGGTCGAAATTGCCGAGCAGCTTGTTATCCGCCGCCATTTCGCGCTCGCCCTGGAACACTTTAATGGTCACCGCGGTCTGGCCATCATCGGCGGTCGAGAAGGTTTGGCTCTTCTTGGTCGGGATAGTGGTGTTGCGGTCGATCAGGCGGGTGAACACGCCGCCCAGGGTTTCAATGCCGAGCGACAGCGGGGTGACGTCGAGCAGCAGCACGTCCTTGACATCGCCCTTCAGCACCGCGCCTTGAATGGCAGCGCCGATAGCGACCACTTCATCAGGGTTAACGTTGCGGGCCGGTTCCTTGCCGAAGAAGTTTTTCACAAACTCGATCACCTTCGGCATGCGGGTCATACCGCCAACCAGGATGACTTCGTTGATCTCATCGGCGGTAACGCCGGCGTCCTTCAGGGCTGCCTTACAAGGCGCCAGCGTGCGGTCGATCAGGTCATCGACCAGCGATTCCAGCTTGGCGCGGGTGAGGCGCACCACCAGATGCTTCGGCCCGGAGGCATCAGCCGTGATGAACGGCAGGTTGATCTCGGTTTCCTTCGAGGAGGACAACTCGATTTTGGCCTTCTCAGCGGCTTCCTTCAGGCGCTGCAGGGCCAATTTGTCCTTGCGCAGGTCGATGCCCTGGTCACGCTTAAATTCGTCGGCCAGATAATCGATAATGCGCTGGTCGAAATCTTCACCGCCCAGGAACGTATCGCCGTTGGTGGATTTCACCTCGAACACGCCGTCGCCCAGTTCCAGGATGGAAATGTCGAACGTGCCGCCGCCAAGGTCATACACCGCGATGGTGCCGGCGTTCTTTTTGTCCATGCCGTAGGCCAAGGCCGCGGCGGTGGGTTCGTTGATGATGCGCAATACGTCCAGCCCGGCGATTTTACCGGCATCCTTGGTGGCCTGGCGCTGAGCGTCGTTGAAATACGCCGGGACCGTAATAACGGCCTGGGTGACTTTCTCGCCGAGATAGGCTTCGGCGGTTTCCTTCATTTTGGTGAGGATGTACGAGCTGACCTGGCTGGGCGAGTATTTCTCGCCGCGCGCCTGCACCCAGGCATCGCCATTGTCGCCGCGCACGATGCCGAATGGCACCTGCTCCTTGTCCTTCGCCACGGTCGGGTCGTCATAGCGGCGGCCGATCAGGCGTTTCACGGCATAAAGGGTATTGGTGGGGTTGGTGACGCCCTGGCGCTTAGCGGACTGGCCGACCAGACGCTCGCCGGAATCACTAAAGGCAACCATGGAAGGGGTGGTACGGGCACCTTCTGAATTCTCGATCACGCGGACATCTTTGCCCTCCATGACCGCAACGCAGGAATTGGTGGTACCGAGGTCGATACCGATGACTTTACTCATAAAAATCTCCTTTGCAGCGGCTAACCCCGGCCCGAAGCACCGGTTATAGCCCTTGGATAACGCAACCTCATGTATTCAAGCCTGAGGCGGGGCACAAGAGGAATTTTTACGGGCCGGTAAAAACGGCGTCAAAAACCGCTTTAAAAACTCGGCGGGCTGTTGGCGCTGACCAGGATGCAGGGGGTGTCGCCGGGGTTGCGGAAGCGGTGCGGGATGTCGGAGCGGAAGTAATAGGCATCGCCCGGATACAGGGTTTTCTCGCTCGCCCCCACGGTAACCGCGAGGCAGCCGGAGATGATGACGCCGCATTCCTCGCCGGTGTGGCGCAGCATGGCCTCCCCGGTATCAGCGCCGGGCTGGTAGGTCTCATGCAGCATTTGCAACGCCCGCCCGGCGATGCGCCGGCCCACCATGCGGTAGGAGATATTATCCCCGAACGAGATTTCAGTAAGCTCGGCGCCGGTGAAGAATACGTTGTCAGAGGGGGAGAAATTCAGGGTGAAGAAATCCGCCAGCGAGAGGGGGATGCCGTCGAGGATTTTCTTCAAAGATGAAATGGAGGGGCTGACGCGGTTTTGCTCGATCAGCGAAATGGCGCCGTTGGTGACCCCGGCACGGCGCGCCAGCTCGCGCTGGGTG
>NCFD01000057.1 GCA_002281005.1 Acidocella sp. 35-58-6
CCCGAAGGCATAAAAACTGCCCGCGTGAGCGGCAACCGGCGACAAACACGTGGCGGCGAACAGGAGGGGCGCAAAGCGGCGCGAGAATTTTTTCATGACGGCATCCCTATTTGGTACGTTTATTTAAGGTAACGTTTACGTAAGTTAGGGTAAGCGAACGTCAATATATTCGTCAATGAAATAATTCGGGGAGAGAATTAAGCGGCGTTGGCCCTTCGTTTGGGGGTGGCCACCGGCGGTGGGTCTTCGGCGGTGGGGGTTAGGGCTTCCAGCAAAGCGTTGCGCAACTGCGCCAATTTACGCTCATTCTCGATCTTCATGCCAAACACGTCTTTGACGTAGAACACGTCAACCGCGCGAACGCCGTAGGTAGTGACATGCGCCGAAGCAATTTGCAGCCCCTCGTCACTAATTGCCGCGGTGACATCATGCAGCAGGCCGGGCCGGTCTCGGCCGTTCACTTCAATAACAGTATGGCGATTCGAGGCGCGGTTATCGACCACCACGCGCGGCGGCACATGGATCGCGCGCATCCGGCCCGGCAGCAGACTGCGGGTGGCCTTACGGATTTCAGCACTGAGTTTAAGCCGGCCTTCAAGCGCCTGCTCCACCAGCGTGGAAAGCCGGGCTAAACGGTGCGGGGCGTCGTAAGGGCCACCGGCGGCGTCTTGAATCCAGAAGGTATCCAGCGCCATGCCATCTGTGAGCGTATGAATACGGGCATCGACGATCGAGGCGCCTGCGATGGCCAATGCGCCGGCGATACGGCTGAACAGGCCGGCATGGTCGGCAGTGTAAACCACCACCTCGGTCACGGCGCGGGCGGGCAACGGCTCGGCATGAACGGTGAGCGGCGCGTTGCGGGATTTTGCATCGCGGATCATGCGAGCATGGCGCTCGATGCTCTCGGGGTCGAACCCGAGCCAGTAGCTGGGGTAGCCTAGCGAGAGGAATTCCTCCCGCGCCGCCGCCGGCCAGTCAGCCAGCATTTCGCCGACGACATCCTTGACCCGGCTGATACGCGCGTCGCGCTCGGTAGTGGAGAGCCCGCCTTCCAGCACTTCCGCCACGCGGGCATAAAGCTCGCGCAGCAATGTGGCCTTCCAGCCGTTCCAGACTTTTGGGGAAACCGCGCGGATATCTGAAACCGTGAGGATCAGCAGCAGGCGCAAGCGCTCGGGCGATTGGATGGTGTCGGCCAAGTCGAGGATGGTTTTGGGGTCATCGATGTCGCGGGAGAAAGCGGTCTGGCTAAGCAGCAGATGATGCAAAATCAGCCAGGAGGCCATCTCGGTCTCCTCCGCGGTGAGACCCAAGGCCGGGCCAACATGCAGGGCAATTTCAGCACCCAGTTCGGAATGGTCGCCGCCGCGGCCTTTGGCGATGTCGTGCAGGAGCAGTGCCACATACAAAGCGCGGCGCGATTGCACCTGTTCCATCAGTTCGCTCGCCACCGGGGCGATTTGCGAGAGGTCACCGGCTTCGATGGTGTTCAGAACCTTGATGGCCTGCACGGTATGAACATCAACGGTGTAAACATGGTAGGTGTCGAACTGCATTTGCCCGACAATGCGCCGCCAATCCGGCAAATAGCGCCCGAGCACGCCGGTTTCGTTCAAAAGCGTTAGCCAGCGCGCGGAATCGCAGGAGCGCTCACTGCCGTCCTTGTCCTCGCCGCCGCATAGCAGGTTCAGGAACAACGCTGCCGCCGGCTTGTTACCGCGCAAATCCGCCGCCAGGTTGGAGCTACGGATCAGCATCCGCAGCGCCAGCGGGTGCAGTTCCAGATGACGATCGCGGGCATTCAGCAAAATGCGGAAGATGCTGGTGGGGTCAGACTCCGGCTCGTGCCCAGGGGCAAATAAAATTTTACCGTCAGCCAGCACAAACCCTGCTTCAAGCAGCGCGGCGTCGGTGGTTTTGGCGATGGCGGGGGGGCCAAGGGCGGCACGAATTAACGCCGGTTCCAGCACGCCCGTCACGCGGGCCACTTCGCGCACCACCAGGAAGTAATGCCGCATGAAACGCTCAACGCCATCCTGACGGCCATGCTTGGTGTAACCCATCCGGGCACCCACAACCGGCTGGAAGTCGAACGTCAAACGCTCCTCGGCGCGGCCCGCGACGTAGTGCAGATGAAAGCGCACGGTCCACAGATATTCCCAGGCACGTTTACAGGCGCGGGCTTCGGTTTCAGTGAGAATGCCGCCGCCCGGTGCGTCCTTGCCGACCAGTTCGGTCATGGCGAAGGTGTTGAACACGTAGCGCGACAACCAATACAGGGTTTGCAAATCCCTGAGGCCACCTCTGCCCTCTTTCACGTTCGGCTCGACCATGAAGGGAGTTTCACCGAAGCGGCGGTGCCGCGCGGCACGCTCAGATTGCTTGGCTGTGATATATTCCGCCGGGCCGTCGGCCGCGCAATCGGCTCGGAAAGCTTTCTGGAAGTCGGCAAACAGCGGGCGGTCACCGCACAGGCAGCGGGCATCGAGCAGGCTGGTGCGGATGGTGACATCACCCTTGGCCTCAGCCAGACATTCCTGGATGGAGCGGGTCGCGTGGCCGACCTTCAACCCAAGGTCCCACAAAAAGTACAAAATAAACTCGACCGCACGTTCCACCCGCTCCGGGGCTTTGGTATCGGTGAGGAACAGCAGATCAATGTCGGAGAATGGCGCCAGAGTAGCGCGGCCATAACCACCAGTGGCGGCCATCGCCAAACGGTCGGACTTCTCGATCGGCAGGATGGCCAGGGCGTAGCCGAACAGCGCTTGCAGCAGCTCATCCATCAGCCCGGCGTGCAGGCGGCCGGCGGCCAGGCCGTTGATATTGTCACGCTCAAAACGGGTTTGGACGTGCGACTGAATACGGCCCAATTGGCGGCGGAACACCGACAGAGCCATTTCACGCGTCGGCGGGGCAGTCAGAGGCACCAACTCCGCCAAGGCGACGGCAATTTCAGGCGGCTTATGCGACAAGGCAGTTGAATTTGGCATATCCATTATTTTAGCTTGCCTTGTCCCGATGCGCCATCAACTTCGCACGTAGCTCGTATAACGCAGCGTGGGCCTCACGCGGGGTCATTTTATCGGGGTCTAGGGCTGCGAGTTCGGTTTCTATGGCTGAGTCCGCCGTCATTTCAGTGGAGGCGAAGAGTGGCAACATTCCAGAGGCAGGTCCAGTACGTTCCGCCGCTTTTAATAACAATTCTGCGCGTTTTGCGACGCTTTCGGGCACCCCTGCCAAGCGTGCCACATGCACCCCCCAGCTTCGTTGCGCGGCACCTGTCGCCACTTCATGCATGAATACCACTTCGCCCCGCCATTCTTTCACCCGCATCGTGCACGCTTGTAAACGCGGCAATGCTTCGGAAAGCTGACATAGTTCATGGAAATGTGTGGCAAATATGGCGCGGCAGCGGATATTGCCATGCAGCGCCTCCAACACGGCCTGGGCGATGGCCAGACCGTCGCGCGTGCCGGTGCCGCGGCCAATTTCATCGACGATGACAAAACTTTTGGGGCCGGCCTGGTGCAAAATGGCGGCGGCCTCGATCATCTCGACCATGAAGGTGGAGCGGCCACTTGCGAGGTCATCGGCCCCGCCGACGCGAGAGAATAACCGGTCCACCAGCCCCAGTTTCATCGCCTCGGCAGGGACCGGCAAGCCGGACTGGGCGAGGATGGTGAGCAGGGCGTTTTGGCGCAAGTACGTGGATTTACCAGCCATATTAGGGCCGGTGAGCAGCATCAGCCGCTGTGGCGGTGAGAGGTCGCAGTCGTTGGGCACGAAGCCAACACCGGGGGGCAGTGCGGCTTCCACCACCGGATGCCGGCCGGCGGCGATCTCAAAGGCTTCATCATCAGACAACGCGGGCTGGCACCAGCGATTATTGGCGGCCAGAGATGCTGCTGACTGCAAAACATCCAGGAGCGCCAGGGCTTCGGCACATTCGGCCAAGGCTTCGGCCGCAGCCAGAACCTGTTTGATCAGCCAGGTGAACACCAGTTTTTCGCGCACCATGGCGCGGCTGGCGGCTTCCGAGATGCGTTGATCCAACGCGGATAGTTCCGGGTGGGTGAAGCGGGCACCGTTGGCCATGCCTTGGCGCAAAATCAGCTCGGGGTTTTCACGCAGTTTTTCAACCGCCACGGCGGGGGCTTCCAGCACGTAGCCCAACTGGGCATGATGGCGGATTTTTAAGCTCGCCACAGCGTAGCGGGTGGCAAGCTCGGTCTGGAAGGCGGCAATCACCTGCCTGGTGTCATCACGCAGGCGCCTCTCGGCGTCGAGTTCGGCATCGAAGCCAGGCTTGATGGCAGTGCCTTCATCAAGCTTCAGCGGCGCTGGTTCGGCCAAGGCTCGCGCCAATGTTTCAGCCAGGCCCGGGGCTGGGGCCAAGGCTTTGGCCGCGGCATCGAGCACCGCAACACCGGCTGGCAGCAGGGCGGCGGTCTGGGCCGCGGCGTCCAGCGCCCCGCGCACAGCGGCTAAATCCCGCGGCCCGGCGCGGTTGAGGGCGATGCGGGCTAAAGCGCGGGCGAGATCCGGCGCACCGCGTAGGCAATGCCGCAAACCATCAAGCGCGGCGGGCGCATCGCGCAGGGCCAGCCAGCCGGTCTGGCGCGATTGCAGGGCAGCGAGGTCAGTGATCGGGGCGGCCAGCCAGGAGGCCAATTTACGAGCACCGGCCGCACTCACCGTGCGTTTGACGGCGCCGAGCAAGCTCCCCGCCTCGGCCCCGTTGCGAGCACGGGTGATTTCCAGGCTGGCGCGGGTGGCGGCATCCATCAGCAATTGGCCGGAACCACCGGCTGCAACCGGGCGCGACAGCCGGGGCATGGCACCCATCTGGGTGGCCTTAACGTAAGCCAATGCAGTGGCGGCGGCCAACGCCTCGGCGTCGGTGAACACCCCAAACGCCTCCAGGCTAGCCGCCCCGAACGCTGCTGCTAAATCCCGCCGTGCGGTGGCGGGTTGCGTTGGGCTCTGCATGGCCAGGCCGCTTGAGGCCACCCGGCGGCGGGCATAATTGCCTAAATCCACGCTCTCAGGTGCCAAAATTTCGGCCGGGTCAACCCGGCCCAGCAACGCCGCCAAACTGGCCGCATCGCAGGCCTGGGTTTCAAACAGCCCCGTTGAAATGTCCAGCCAGGCCAGCGCCATCTCAACGCTCGTTTGCACCACCACCGCCAGAAAATTGGCTTGGCCCGCCTCCAGCAAGCTCTCCTCGGTCAGCGTGCCCGGCGTGACCAGCCGCACCACCGCCCGAGCCAGCGGCCCCTTGGCCCCGCGCGCCTTGGCCGCTGCTGGGTCTTCCATCTGCTCCACAATCGCCACCCGGAAGCCGCGCCGGATCAGCCGCGCCAAATACACCTCAGCCTGCGAAACCGGCACGCCGCACATCGCAACCGGCACCCCCTGGTGACTGCCCCGCGCGGTCAGCGCAATGTCCAGCGCCGCCGAGGCCGCCTGCGCATCCTCAAAAAACAGCTCGTAAAAATCCCCCATCCGAAAAAACAGCAGCGCATCCGCGTGGTCCGCCTTAATGGCAAACCACTGAGCCATCGCCGGACTGGCACCTAAGGCAACGTCTTTGTTCATGGGATGACTATACAAGCCAAGTGAGGTTGCGAAAGAGCGGCAAGTCCAGGTGCAAAACCCCTCAGCCTTACTTCCTCCTTCCGAAACACCCACCAGGCGGTGTATCATCATCTCATGACAAAGGCGGATGCGTTTTGGCGGGTTAAGTCGTTGGCGGAGATGTCCCGGCTTGAGTGGGAGTCGCTGTGTGATGGGTGCGGGCGGTGCTGCCTGCATAAGCTGCGCGATGAGGACACTGACGAGATAAGTTTTACCAACGTGGCCTGCCGGTTACTGGATTTAAAAACCAGCCAGTGTTCCGATTATCCGAACCGCCGCAAAAAAATTCCTGACTGCGTACAATTGACGCCGGCGAAGTTGAAGACCGTTGATTGGTTGCCGCCGACCTGTGCTTACCGGCTACTGGGTGAGGGTAAGGATTTGTTCCCGTGGCATCCATTGATTTCAGGGCGTGCTGAGAGCGTGCAGGAGGCGGGGGTCTCGGTGGCGGGACGAGCGCTGAGTGAGCGCGATGCCGGGCCGCTGGAGCATCATTTGGTGGAATGGCCGGGACAAGTGCCGACGCGCAAACGGGCCGTGGGCGCATGAATGAGCTGGTAACCGAATTGGTGCCGGTGCGCGGCGAGTTGGCCAGTGTGGCATTTAAGCGCAGTGCGAGGGCCCGGAAAATTTCGCTGCGGGTGGATGCGGCGCAGGGCGGGATTGTGATTACTTTGCCGATGCGGGCTTCACGCAAGGCGGGGCTATCGTTATTGCAGACCCATGAAGATTGGGTGGCGGAGCGGCTGGCCTCGATGCCGCAGGCGCTGCCCTTTGTAGCCGGCGCGGTGGTGCCGATTTCCGGCGTGGGGCACGTCATTACGCCGGTAAGCGATGCCCGGGGTGGCGCGTGGGTGGCGGAGGGCCGGATTTACGTGACGGGCAGTCCGGAGTTTTTAAGCCGGCGGGTGGCGGATTGCTTGAAGCGGCTGGCCAAGCAAAAACTAACCGCGATGGCAGCACAAAAAGCCAGACAAGCAGGGTTGAATCCGAAAAGCGTGCGAATGAAGGATACCCGTACGCGCTGGGGCAGTTGTGCGCCGGATGGCACGCTGGCGTTTTGCTGGCGGCTGATTCTAGCGCCGGAATTTGTGCAGGATTATGTGGTGGGCCATGAGGTGGCGCATTTGCGGCACATGAATCATGGCAAGCATTTTTGGGCGCTGACTGAGACCTTAACAGCACATCGCGCTGCTGCCAGCGCAGCGGCAGAACATGATGTTCTCGGCCACGTTTTCCGGCGAGATCAAAAAACTCGCCGACAGCATGATGAATGCGCCGCAGCTGATTGAGGTGGCGCGCCGCAATACCGCTGCCGAAACGGTCAAGCAAGTGGTGCTGCCGGTGCACAAGGAGCGCAAGCACGCGCTGCTCACGCACCTGATCAAAACCCGCCAGTTGCGCCAAGTGCTGGTGTTTTGCGGTACCAAGCTCGGCGCCAACC
>NCFD01000421.1 GCA_002281005.1 Acidocella sp. 35-58-6
CGTATTGCGGCGGGCGTATTTAAGGATGGAGAGAAAATTCCTTCGGAACATGAACTCATGGAAACGTTGGGTGCATCCCGAATGACAGTGCATCGGGCGTTACGAGAGATGTCTGCCGATGGTTTGCTATATCGCGTGCAAGGTTCAGGAACATTTGTCAGAAAGGCAACACCGCGCTCGGCTCTGCTTGAAATTTTCGATATCTCCGATGATATTATAAGACGTGGACATATTCATCGGGCGCATGTGTTGCATCTGCAAGCAGTCCGCGCCGATGCTGCTGTGGCAAATGTGTTTTCATGCAAGCAAGGTGCAAAAATTTTTTCATCCGAGGTGTTGCATATCGAAAACGGTGAGCCCGTGCAGTTGGAATTGCGTTATGTTTCACCGCGTTTTGCACCGCATTATTTAAAACAGGATTTCACGGCGCAAACCACAAATCGATATCTGCAGAGTATAGCAGTTCCAACTGAAGTTGAGCATATTGTGCATGCCGTTAATGCTGACGCACGAGCGCAGGCGCTATTGGGCATTGACGAGCATGAGCCTTGTTTGCTTGTGGAACGCCGTACCTGGACGGCCTCGGGCCCAGCCACCTCGTCCCGCCTGCTGCACCCGGGCCGCCGTTATAGCTTAGGTAGCCGCTATCAGCCCAGCCAAATGAGCAAAATTCAGACACCTGTTTGATGATCGTTCAGGTGAACAAAATCATGTCTGCTTTGGAGCTAGAGTTTATTGTTGAGCCCTTACAAAGGCGATTAATGGACCACCATCCAGAGATTGCATAATAAAGCGGTCTGGCGAGGTAAAGTGGTAATGGTCGTATTCGTCAGTTGGCTGGGTAGTTTTGTCAGAGCCCGTGTGTTTCATAACATGCAATGAGAGGACCCCTTGGTTCGGATCTGCCTGATAGGTCCCTTGCTCTTGTAGCTTGCCAATCAAGCGTCCCGCCGTGGGGCCATTGGCGTAGTTGCTTTGCGTTACCGAACTGAAGTGGCCGTCGGGCCGGAAAATTTGCTCGATGGAAATAATAACATCGAGGCCACCGGCGCCAGGCATCATGGCCTGACCGCGCCAGATACCGAAGAGCGAGCTATCCTGTGCATCGGCGGGCAGCGCTAAAAGGCTCAGGGCAACTACGT
>NCFD01000058.1 GCA_002281005.1 Acidocella sp. 35-58-6
GGTGTGCGCCTGGCCAAGTCGCTCGATGAAGTGCGTGAAGCTGCCGCTGCCATGATCGGCCACACGCTGATCACCAAGCAGACCGGCCCGCTCGGCCGCCTGGTTCGCCGCGTTTACGTAGAATCCGGCTGCGACATCAAGCGCGAGCTCTACCTCTCGCTGCTCATCGACCGTTCGGTCTCCGAAGTGGTCATCATCGCCTCGGTTGAAGGTGGGATGGAAATTGAAGAAGTGGCCGAACACCACCCCGAGAAGATCCTGCGCGCCCCGGTTGACCCGGCCTCCGGCATCTCCGCCTTCCACGCCCGCAAGCTGGCTTTTGGCCTCGGCTTAGAGGGTAAGCAAATTGCCACCTTCGGCAAGTTTGTGGACGCCATGTATAAGGCTTTCGTGGCCCTCGATTGCGCCACCATCGAGATCAATCCGCTGGTCGTGACCGGCGCCGGCGAAATTATCGCGCTCGATGCCAAAGTTTCCTTCGACGACAACGCCCTCTACCGCCATGAAGCCATCGAGGCGCTGCGCGATGAAGGCGAGGAAGACCCGAAGGAACTTGAAGCCACCAAGCACAGCCTGAACTATGTGGCGCTCGACGGTTCGATCGGCTGCATGGTGAACGGCGCTGGCCTCGCCATGGCCACCATGGACATCATCAAATTATATGGCGCTGAGCCTGCAAACTTCCTCGATGTCGGCGGCGGTGCCACAAAAGAACGGGTAACTGCCGCGTTCAAAATCATTCTGTCCGATCCGAATGTTGAAGGCATTCTGGTCAACATCTTCGGCGGCATCATGCGCTGCGACGTGATCGCGGAAGGCGTCATCGCCGCTGCCCGCGAAGTTTCGCTCTCGGTGCCGCTGGTCGTTCGCCTTGAAGGCACCAACGTGCAGTTGGGCAAGGACATCATGGCGAAGTCCGGCCTGCCGATTATTTCGGCCGACAACCTGGCTGACGCCGCTGAGAAAATCGTTAAAGCCGTGAAGGAAGCTGCGTAATGGCCATTCTCGTTAATCAAAATACCAAGGTCATCACGCAGGGTTTCACCGGCGCGCAAGGCACCTTCCATTCTGAACAGGCGCTGGCTTACGGCACCAAAGTTGTTGGCGGTGTTACCCCCGGCAAGGGCGGCCAGAAGCATCTGGACCTGCCGGTGTTCAACACGGTTGGTGAGGCTCGCGCCAAAACCGGTGCCAATGCGTCGGCCATCTATGTGCCGCCACCGTTCGCCGCTGATTCCATCCTGGAAGCCATCGATGCTGGTATTGAGCTGATCGTTTGTATCACCGAAGGCATTCCGGTGCTCGACATGGTGCGCGTCAAGCGGGCACTCTCCGGCTCCAAATCCCTGCTAGTCGGCCCGAACTGCCCCGGCGTGATCACCCCTGATGAATGCAAAATCGGCATCATGCCGGGCCATATCCATAAGCGTGGCTCCATCGGCATCGTGTCGCGCTCCGGCACGCTCACCTACGAAGCTGTGGCGCAGACCACGGCGGCCGGCCTTGGCCAGTCCACCTGCGTCGGCATCGGCGGCGACCCGGTCAAGGGGCTCGATTTCATCGAAGTGCTGGAGATGTTCCTGCATGACGACGAAACCCAGGCGATCATCATGATCGGCGAAATTGGCGGCCCGTCGGAAATCGACGCGGCTGAGTTTCTGCGCCGCCACAAGATCAAAAAACCCATCGTCGGCTTCATCGCCGGTGTAACTGCCCCGCCGGGCCGCCGCATGGGCCATGCTGGCGCGGTGATTTCCGGTGGCAAGGACACGGCGCAAGCCAAAACCGCCGCCATGCTGGAAGCCGGCATTCACATCGCCGACAGCCCGGCTGCCCTGGGCAGCACCATGGTAAAGGCACTGCGGGGCTAATAACCTTCGTCCCGTCATTCCCCTCAGCGGGAATGACGGGCAAATTTAGGGCACAAGACGACTCGCAACGGGCTTGCTGGGGTCACAGCAAGCCACCGTTTAAGTTTTTCTTTACGTAGGGTTATGCATAAAAAACAACCCAGCCCTACCATGCGAGACCACGGCAAGAACGGCGGTGTGGCTTATGTAGCTCGCCGCCGTTTTGCTGTTCGGCGCGCCAAAATTTGTAGAGGATAGGTTCTAAATGCCCGGCTTCGATGTGTTAGCGACTGCCATGAATGGGGCGAACGCCCAGTTTATCGCCCAGCTCTATGCCAAATGGATCTCTGCCCCCGACTCAGTGGACCCGGATTTTGCCAGCCTGTTCTCGGCTCTTAACGATGAAGCCAAATCGGTTCTGACCGATGCCATCGGAGCTTCCTGGGCCCCGCGGCCACTGGAATTTGAAAGCGAGGCAGCGCCCGCCACCAAACCCGCCAAGCCACCCACCGCCGATACCCGCGCTGCAACGCTGGATTCCATCCGCGCCCTGATGCTGATCCGCGTGTACCGCGTGCGCGGCCATCTCGAAGCCCAGCTCGACCCGCTGGGCCTGAAGCAGCCGCATTATTATTCCGAGCTTGACCCCAAAACCTATGGCTTCGGGGAAGACGACATGGACCGCCCTATCTTCATCGACGGCGTGCTTGGGTTTGAAACCGCCACCATGCGCGAAATTCTCGCGACCGTGCGGGCCTCTTATTGCGGGCCGATCGGCGTGGAATTCATGCATATCCAGGACCCGGCGCAAAAGTCCTGGATTCAACGCCGCATCGAAGGTGCGCCCTGGAGCACAGCCTTCAATAAGGACGAGAAAGCCAAAATCCTGCGCCAGCTTACCGAGGCTGACAGTTTCGAGACCTTCTGCCAGCGCCGCTATGTGGGCACCAAGCGCTTTGGCCTTGAGGGGGGTGAAAGCACCATCCCGGCCCTGCACGGCATCATCGAGACCGCTGCCAACCATGGCGTAAAGGAAATCGCCATCGGGATGCCGCACCGTGGCCGTTTGAACACCCTGGTTAACATCGTACAAAAGCCGCTCACCGCTTTGTTCAGCGAATTTGGTGGCGAAAGCGCTAAGCCGAACGACGTGCAAGGCTCCGGCGATGTGAAATACCATCTCGGCACCTCTACCGACATCACGATCAACGGCAACCAGGTGCATCTTTCATTGCAGCCCAACCCGTCGCACCTCGAAGCGGTGGACCCGGTGGTGGTCGGCAAAATCCGCGCCCGTCTGGACATGGTGGGCGACAAATCCCGCAAATCCGCGATGGCCATTGTAATGCACGGCGACGCTGCCTTCGCTGGCCAGGGACTGGTTTACGAGACCTTGGCGATGAGCCAGCTCATCGGCTATCGCACCGGCGGCTCGATCCACTTGGTGGTCAATAACCAGATCGGCTTCACCACCGTCCCGGCCCACGCCTTCTCAGGCCTGTATTGCACCGATGTCGCGAAGGCTGTGCAATCCCCCATTTTGCATGTGAACGGTGACGACCCGGAGGCCGTGGTGTTCGCAGCTCACCTCGCCACCGAATTCCGGATGGAATTTGCCGTCGACGTGGTGATCGACCTGGTCTGCTACCGCCGCCATGGCCACAATGAGAACGACGAACCCGCATTCACCCAGCCGGTGATGTACAAGGCCATTAAAGCGCTGCCCACCACCCAGGCACTGTATGCCAAACGCCTGATTGCCGAGGGCAGCGTGACCGAGGCTCAGGTGAAGGATATCACCGACACCTATAACCAAAAACTCGAAGACGCTTACAAAGGCGCGCAATCCTACAAGCCAAACAAGGCCGACTGGCTGGAAGGCCATTGGGCTGGCTTGAACCAGGCCGCTGATGAGGATGAACAAACCGAAGAGGCCACCGCCGCGCCCCTGGAGCAACTGAAGGAAGTTGGTGCGGCACTAGCCCGCCCGCCGGAAAACTTTGACCTGAACCCGAAAATCCTGCGCCAGCTTGAAGCCAAACAAGCCATGTTCGACACTGGCGAAGGCATCGACTGGGCCACCGGCGAAGCGCTGGCGTTTGGCACGCTGATGCTGGATGGCCACCGCGTCCGCCTCTCGGGTGAGGATTGCCAGCGCGGCACCTTCAGCCATCGCCATGCCGTGCTGATCGACCAGACCAACCAGAATGAATATACCCCCCTCAACAACATCAAACCGGGCCAGCCGAACATCGAGATTTTCAACTCGCTGCTCTCGGAAGCCGGCGTGCTGGGCTTTGAATATGGCTATGCGCTGGCCGACCCCAGCGTACTGGTGTTGTGGGAAGCGCAGTTTGGTGATTTCGCCAACGGCGCACAGGTGATCATCGACCAGTTCATCGCCAGCGGCGAAACCAAATGGCTGCGCATGTGCGGCCTGACCATGCTGCTGCCGCACGGCAATGAAGGCCAAGGCCCTGAGCATTCCTCGGCCCGGCTGGAGCGCTATTTGCAGCTTTGCGCCGAGCGCAACATGAGCGTGTGCAACCTCACCACGCCTGCCAACTATTACCACGCGCTGCGCCGCCAGTTGAAGCGCAATTTCCGCAAGCCGCTGATTGTGATGACGCCGAAATCTCTGCTGCGCCACAAGCTGGCGGTTTCATCCTTGCATGAATTCACCAACGGCTCCGGCTTCAAATTCGTCATCCCCGAAACCGATGATTTAGTGGCCCCGGACAAAGTGAAGCGCGTGGTGCTGTGCACCGGCAAGGTGTATTATGACCTGCTTACCGAGCGTCGCGAGCGTGGCATCAAGGATGTCGCCATCGTGCGGATGGAACAGCTTTATCCATTCCCCGCCAAATCCCTGAAAGCCGCCATCGAGGCCTATAAAAACGCCGATGTGGTGTGGTGCCAGGAAGAGCCCGAAAACAATGGCGCCTGGACCTTCCTGGACCGGCGGATTGAGGGCGTGCTGGTGTGCCTGGATAATGCCGCCAAGCGCCCGCGCTTTGTGGGCCGCGCCGCCGCTGCCAGCCCCGCCACCGGCCTTGCCAAAGTTCATACCGCTGAACAGGCTGCTCTGGTGAATGAGGCGTTGTCGGTGTAACCCCTACCCCGTCAAGGCCGCGCGAGTGGTCTTTCACGGTATTCCAACACGACTGAAGTTAGACCATTGCTTAAGGAGCACCCCATGGCCGCCGATATTACCGTTCCGACGCTTGGCGAAAGTGTCACCACTGCCACCATCGCCCGCTGGATGAAAAAGGTCGGCGACAATGTGGCCGCCGATGAACCGCTGGTAGAGTTGGAAACCGACAAAGTAACCGTGGAAATCAACGCCCCGGAAGCTGGTGTCATTTCGGAAATCATCATGCCGGAAGGTAGCGAAGTTGAAATTGGCGCGGTGCTGGGCCGTATCGGTGGTGCCGGTGCGGCAACCGCTGCGGCGCCGGTGGCCGCCAAGCCTGCCACGGTCGCCTCACCTGGCGTCCATGCCCAGCAAAGTGCGCCCGGGCCGGTGGCGCGCCCTGGTGTTGCCCCACTGCCGGCCGCAGCCAAATTGATGGAAGAACAAAAAATTGCCCCCGCCGACATCGGCACCGGCACCGCCAAGGATGGCCGTATCTCGAAGGGCGATGTACTAGCCTTTGTGAACAAGCCCACGCCAGCCGCCGTGCCCGCCGCCGCCAAGGCCCCCCGCGCCACCGAGGCGCGCGAAGAGCGCGTGAAAATGACGCGGCTGCGCAAAACCATCGCCTCGCGCCTCAAGGAAGCCCAGAATACCGCTGCCATGCTCACCACCTTCAATGAAGTGGACATGAGCGCGATTATGGGCTTACGCGCCGAATATAAAGACGCCTTCGAGAAAAAGCATAAAGGCGTGCGCCTGGGCTTCAATGGCTTCTTTGTGAAAGCCGTATGTGCTGCTTTGGCTGAATTCCCTGCAGTAAATGCCGAGATTGACGGTGACGATATTGTTTACAAAAACTTCGTCCACATGGGTATCGCTGTCGGCGGCGCCAACGGTCTGGTGGTCCCGGTGATCCGCGATGCCGACCAGATGAGCATCGCCCAAATCGAAGCCGCTATCGCAGGCTTTGCCAAAGCCGCCAAGGAAGGCACGCTGAAACTGGAACAACTCTCCGGCGGCACCTTCTCGATCACCAACGGCGGCGTGTACGGCTCCTTGATGAGCACACCCATTTTGAACCCGCCGCAATCTGCCATTTTGGGCATGCATAAAATCCAGGACCGCCCGGTCGCCATTGCCGGCAAAGTGGAAATCCGCCCGATGATGTACCTGGCCGTCTCCTACGACCACCGCATCATCGACGGCCGCGAGGCCGTCTCGTTCCTGGTGCGCGTGAAGGAAAGCCTGGAAGACCCCCGCCGGCTGCTGCTGGCGATTTAAGATGTTGATGCGGGCGTGATCATTTTTGAAACGATCACGCCCGATAGATTATTTGGGAGATATTAGTTTACGAAAAACTTTATCGCCATCCAGCCAGGCAAAACAAGCAAGGTTGTGAAAGCCGCGAAAATTGGAAACATCAGAGCTAAACGGCGTATTTGGTCAGCGCCCATAAATCTCAGACGTGGCAGTGCCAATCCGAAAATTGGCAAGATAGGCAAAAGGTACCGTCCCTGCGGACCTTCAATGTGAGCCATTCCAACATTTGTCCACGTCAAGTATTCTGACAACCATATTAGCAAAACTGTTCCGATAATAACGCCAATGAGCATCAGTGTATCGTGCCATTGCGGCCCGATTGGGGTATCTACAAGTATATCTGCGACCACGGCGCCACCGATCGCCAGCAACCACAGTGAATATAGAAAGTTTGGTAATGGGATTCTAAGCCAGTCAAGAATCCCGATTGCCGACGTAACAAAATTATTTCGATAAACATCGTTGGTAAAATCATTCGATACCATCGATAAAAATTTGATCGGGTGGGCAATTATAACGTGCAATTGCAACATGACATTCGTCGCATATAGTGTGATATCTGAATTATCCGGCCAAAGCGGACCAGGATGATAAGCGGGTCTGGGCTCTGGTGCGGAGACAAACCATATCGCGTACAAAAACCATGCTATCGCTGGCAAAATGATTAATAACATTTCTCGAAATCGACGGAACATCATTCGACGTTCCATTATCCAAGCC
>NCFD01000059.1 GCA_002281005.1 Acidocella sp. 35-58-6
GTGGAGGCTATCCCGAAAGGCCAATGGGAAGCGGCCTCCACCCTGGCGCTGCCTTATGTGGCGCAACTGCGATACGTGGTGCTGCCGCAAGCCTTGCGCATCGCGGTCGCCCCCACCGTTGGGTTTCTGGTGCAGGTGGTCAAAGGCACTGCCCTCACCTCGATCATCGGCTTCGTTGAACTCTCAAAGGCCGGCACCATCATCACCAATGCCACCTTCGAGCCATTCACCGTCTATGGCTGCGTGGCGCTGCTGTATTTTGCGCTATGCTGGCCAATTTCTCAAAGCAGCCGCTGGCTGGAACGGAGGCTCAATGCCGCTCATCAAGCTCACTGACCTGCATAAAAGCTACGGCACACATGAGGTCCTGAAAGGTATTTCGCTCGATATCGAAGCGGGCGAGGTGATTGCGCTGATCGGCAAAAGCGGCTCCGGCAAAAGCACGCTGCTGCGCTGCATCAATGGGCTGGAGCTGTTCCAGCGCGGCAGCATCGATGTCGATGGCCAACCAGCGCTAACTAACGCCGCCGGGCTGCGAATTTTGCGCCAGAAAGTCGGCATGATTTTCCAGCAGTTCAATTTGTTCCCGCATATGACAGCCGGGCGAAATGTCATGCTGGCCCCGATGGTCGTGAAAAAAATGAGCGCCGAGCAGGCCGAACTTGTCGCCCGGAAGATGCTGGACCGGGTTGGCCTGGGCGCACGTTTTGATTCCTACCCCGGCCAAATGTCAGGTGGGCAGCAGCAGCGTGTCGCCATTGCCCGTGCCCTGGCGATGGAGCCGCTGGCCTTGCTATGTGACGAAATAACCTCAGCGCTTGACCCCGAACTGGTAAGCGAAGTTCTAGCGGTGATGCGTGATCTCGCCGGCCAGGGCATGACGCTGGTGATGGTCACACATGAGATGCGCTTTGCCCGCGATGTCTGCCACCGGCTCGTGTTCATGCATCAGGGGCAAATCCATGAGACCGGCTCGCCGGAGCATATATTTACAGCCCCCCAGACACCTGAACTGCGGCAGTTTCTGGGCGTCGAGGTCGTTTAAGCTCCCGGCAGGCTTCAATTGGCTTGCCCTAAGCTGGTTTTGGCCATGAAATACCCGGCTGTGCATGCCACGAAACTGAGATATAAGCGTCATCGGAACGTCATGAAAAACCGCTATGCCCGCGCATCACTAACCGCGTGCCAACAACAGGGACCTATCACATGAAACGCCGCACCATTCTCAGCACCGCCGCCGCTGCCGCCACTCTGCCTGCCATGGCACGGGCCGCCGACAGCCCGGTAACCATCAGCTTCTGGCATGCCATGCCCGGCCAGTTGGGTGAGGAGGTCAACGCCCTCACCGACAGCTTCAACAAAAGCCAGAGCGATTACGTTGTCCAGCCGGTCTATAAAGGCGTCTATGCGGACACCCTAACCGCCACGATTGCTGCCTGGCGCGCCGGCACGGCGCCGCATATCGCGCAGGTGTTTGATGTTGGCACCGCTACCATGATGTCAGCCGCCTCGGCGGTGGTGGATGTGGCACAGCTTTCGGCCAAAACCGGTGTCGCCATCGACCCGAATTCCTACGTGCCTTCCATCCGCGGCTATTACGCGCGCAATGACGGCAAAATGGGTGGGTTGCCCTTTAACTCCTCGACCGTGGTGATGTGGCTCAACCTGGATGCCTTCGAACATGCCGGGCTTGATACCGCCAAGCTGCCCACCACCTGGCCGGAAGTGATCGCCGCCGCCCGCGCTATCAAGGAGAAAAATTCCGCACCGGTCCCGATGATGACCGCCTGGCCGACCTGGGCGCATTTTGAGGAATTCGCGGCAATCCATAACGTCGAATTCGCCTCATTAAATAACGGGTTTGGTGGCCCTAACGCAAAACTTAATATCAGCGCCGCACCGTTCGTGAGCAATCTGCAGCGCCTGCTGGACGCCGAAAAGGAAGGGATTTTCAAATATCTCGGCCGAGACAATAAGCCCAGCTCAACCTTCTTTTCCGGTCAGGCCGGCATTGGGTTCGATAGTTCGGGCATTCTGGGGCAGTTACGCAAGTCCGCCACCTTCCGCTACGCCGCTGCCTATTTGCCGTACGACCCCAAGATCATCGCCAAGCCGATCAACTCGATCATTGGCGGCGCATCACTCTGGGCAATGACCGCACCTAACCGCAGTGCCGCCGAATACAAGGGCATTGCCAAATACTTCGCGTTTTTAGGCCTGCCCGAAAACGATGCCGGGTTCAGCCAATCCACCGGCTATGTGCCGGTAACGCATGCCGGCTATCAGCAGGATGTTAGCAGCGGTTATTACGACAAAAACCCCGGAGCCGACGTCGCCATCAAGCAGCTTGCCCGCCAGCCGACGACTAATTACTCGCGTGGCATCCGTTTGGGCGGCATGCCGCAAATCCGCATTATCATTGAAGCGGCCTGGGAAGGTGCGATCGCCAGCGGCGCATCGGCGGCCTCGGTATTGGCGGATGCGCAAACCCGCGGCGATGCCGTCATCAAATCCTTCGCCAAAACCTGAAGCTTATAGCCGCACAAGGTGGGCCTCATGATGATGTTAACATGAAGCCCGCCTTGCGCTCCTAAACAACATGGAACGGCGGACCTTATTTCCCGGCAAGCTGCTGCCCATTGCGCTGATGGCGCCGCAGCTTTTGCTGACATTCATATTCTTCCTGTGGCCGGCAGCACGCGCGATTGAGGAATCCGTAACCGCCGCCAACGCCTTCGGCACCGACACGCTTTTTGTCGGGTTCGATAATTTCGCTGCACTCTTCACCGACTCACAATACTGGTCATCGGTCGGGCGAACCTTATTCTTCTGTGCCGCCGTCAGCCTGGTGGCCATGACACTTGGCTTGTTGTTCGCCAATTTCGCCGACCGCAACCTGCGCGGTAAAAACTGGTACCGCACATTTTTTATATGGCCCTACGCGGTGGCCCCCGCATTATCGGCGGTGGTTTGGGTGTTTCTGGCTGACCCGCAAATCGGCCTCATCGGCAGGTATCTAGGCCCAAACTGGAATTATGGGCTGAATGGCAATCAGGCGATGGGGCTGGTGATCGCCGCCAGCGCGTGGAAGCAGGTGAGTTATAATTTCATCTTCTACCTCGCCGCGTTGCAATCAATCCCGCGCAGCTTGGTGGAAGCCGCTACACTCGATGGCGCCCGCGGCTTCACGCGCTTCCGCACCATCATCTGGCCGCTGCTGTGGCCGACCACCATGTTCCTGCTGGTCGTCAATCTGGTCTATGCGGCGTTCGATACGTTCGGCACCATCTACGCGCTTACCGGCGGCGGCCCGGCGGGCGCTACTGAAACCCTCGTGGTGAAAGTGTATGAAGACGGATATATTGGCAACGATATTGGCGGCTCAGCCGCGCAGTCAGTGGCACTAATGGTGCTGGTGGTAGCTCTGGTGAGCCTACAGTTCAAATTCCTCAACCGCCGGACCGCCGCATGATGCGGCAAAATAATTACCTCGCGCACGCGGTGCTGATATTTGGCGTGCTGCTGTTCCTGCTTCCGATCTGGGTGATGCTAGCTGGCGCCACGCAACATGCCGGGGCCATCGCCCGTGGCGACATCTCACTGATCCCGGATATTCATGGGCTGGGTATTTTCTGGCAAGCGCTGTTTTTCAAAGGTGTCGCCAGTGCCGGCTATCCGGTCTGGCACATGCTGCTGGTTTCTTTCGCGATGGCGCTAGGCATTGCGGTGGGCAAAATCGCGATTTCCTTAATCTCGGCCTTCGCCGTGGTGTTTTTCAGATTTCCCCTTCGCCGCGTGTTGTTCTGGACCATCTTTCTCACGCTCATGCTGCCGGTGGAGGTGCGGATTATTCCCAGCTTCGCCGTGCTGTCCTCACTGCATCTGGTGAATACCTATGGCGGCTTGACGTTACCGCTGATTGCCTCGGCCACCGCCACCTTACTGTTCAGGCAAGTCTTCGCCGCCATTCCCGACGAGTTGGTTGAAGCCGCGAGGCTGGATGGCGCCGGGCCGCTGACATTTTTGCGGGACATGGTGCTGCCGGTGAGCCGCGCCAACATCGCTGCCCTATTCGTCATTTTATTCGTCTATGGATGGAACCAATATCTCTGGCCACTGCTGGTTGCGAGCACACCGGCCTATTCCACTATCGTGCTGGGTATCGTGCAAATGATCTCGCCCGATGAAATGACCCCGTGGAATATGATCATGGCCACCACAACGCTCGCGTTACTGCCGCCGATCGTGGTGGTGATTTTACTACAGCGCGCTTTCGTGCGCGGCCTCACCGATGTGGATAAATAAGCAACAGCATGGCAACTCTCGAATTACAGGGCCTGACCAAAAACTTCGGCGCCACCGGCGTCCTGAAATCACTCGACCTCACTTTGGCCTCTGGCGAAATGCTGGTCATCGTCGGCGCCTCCGGATGCGGTAAATCGACGTTACTGCGTTTGGTTGCCGGCTTGGAAAGCCCCAGCAGTGGGCGGATCATCCTTGAAGGTGAAGATATCACCAACCGCGATCCCTCGAAGCGCGACATCGCCATGGTCTTCCAAAACTACGCGCTCTACCCGCATATGACGGTGGCGCAAAATATGGGCTATGCGTTGAAACTTCGCGGTGAGACGAAAGAGGAAATTGCACAAAAAGTTGCTGAAACCGCAAAGCTGCTGGGGCTGGACGAATTACTGGGCCGCCGCCCCGGCCAACTCTCCGGCGGGCAGCGCCAGCGTGTCGCGATGGGCCGGGCGATTGTTCGGCAGCCAAAACTGTTTTTATTCGACGAGCCACTTTCCAACCTCGACGCCAAATTGCGGGTGACGATGCGCGCTGAAATCCGCCGCCTGCAACAGCGTCTCGGCATTACCTCGCTCTACGTCACGCATGACCAGGTCGAAGCCATGACCATGGCAGACCGGCTGATCGTCATGGAGGCCGGACGCGCCTCGCAAATTGCCACACCGATGGAAATTTTTGAGCGGCCGGCCAATTTATTTGTCGCGCAATTTATCGGCTCACCCGCTATGAATATCCTGCAACCGTCTGACGCGCCTTCTACCGGCGCACCCAACAATGCGGTGGTTGGCATCCGGCCCGAGCACGTGACGCTTGATGCGAATGGGTTAGAATTGCTCATTGATCTAGTCGAACCGCTGGGAGCCGAAACCTTGATTTATGGCACTCTGCCCAGCGGCCAGCGCCTGACATTGCGGCGGCCCGGCGGACCACCCGGAGTCGCAAACCTGCGTGTTGCTTTCCCGCAGGAAGCTCTGCATCTGTTCGATTCGAAAACCGGCGAGCGCCTATAGGCTACTCAGCAAAAAGTCTGGCCAAATAAGCGTCCAATTTAACTACTGTACCCTCCGGCACATGCAGCGCCAGCTTTGAGCGCCGCCACAAGATATCCTCCGTTGTGCGAGCCCATTCATGCACCACCAGATAATCAACCTCCGCAGCCGTCAAACCGCCATCGAAATTCTCTCCCATATCAGCAAGATTGTTTGCCTTACCAATGATCCGGTCCGCCCGCGTGCCATAAGCCCGCACCAGCCGGTGCGCCAAGGACGGAGGCAAAAACTGATGCCGTGCCGAAAATTCCGCGAGATAGGCTTCAAACGAAGCCCCCGGCAAATCGCCGCCCGGCAATGCGGCATTGGCGGTCCAGCTTTTCCCAACCGCACGCTCCATCACCGGCAAAAGTTTTTCCAGCGCATGTTCAGCCAGCTTGCGATAGGTGGTTATTTTGCCTCCAAAAACCGAGAGTAGAGCGGGCTCCCCCTTGCCGCCTTGCACATCGAGCACATAATCGCGTGTCACCGCCGAAGCATTTTCGGCGTGATCATCGTATAATGGCCGCACACCTGCGTAACTACGCACCACATCCCCCGGCACCACGGCTTTGAGAAAATACCGCGAAACGCTCTCACATAAATAATCAGTCTCCGCATCTGAAATCGTCACGCGTGCGGGGTCATCGTCATAGGGAATATCAGTCGTACCGATTAGCGTGAACTCATGCTCATAGGGAATTGTAAACACAATGCGCGCATCCGGATTTTGCAGTAGGAAGGCAAAATCACCATCGTAAAGTTTCGGAACAATAATATGGCTGCCTTTGACCAGCCGGACCGTCTTCTGGTTGGTCCGGCCCAGCTTGGCGCTGAGCACATCTCCTACCCAAGGCCCGGCGGCGTTGACTAACGCATGCGCAATCACCGTTTTTTGCACACCGTCAGATGTTTCAATAATCGCTTGCCAAGTTCGCCCTTGCGGCTGCGCCGAAATCAGGCGGGTCTGCGTGTGTATGTCGGCACCCCGCTCTGCCGCATCCAACGCATTGAGCACGACCAGACGGCTATCTTCCACCCAGCAATCCGAATACGTAAATCCGCGGCGAAACCGTGGTTTTAAAATATCGCCTGCCGGATGCACGGCGAAGCGAACTGAGTGGGACGCCGGAAGCTTTTTGCGTGGGGCTAAATGATCGTAAAGCAACAAGCCCGCGCGTATCATCCAAGCGGGGCGCTGGTCTTCGGCATGTGGCAATATAAATTGCAGCGGCCAAATAATGTGCGGTGCTATGTTCAGCAACCGCTCCCGCTCCATCAGCGCTTCACGGACCAGCCGGAACTCGTAATACTCCAGGTAACGCAACCCACCATGGATCAGTTTGGTACTGGCTGATGATGTGTGGGCGGCAAGATCATGTTGCTCAACCAGCAGCACCGACAAACCGCGTCCGGCAGCATCACGGGCTATTCCCGCGCCATTTATACCACCCCCGATGATCAGAAGATCAAGCGGTTTTGTTTGCTCCAGATTACGCACCATGCAGATAAGCCTATAATATCACAGCCGCTGTTAATCATATTTGGTGCGGTAGTTTATAAACAATGAGGCTTTTGCGAGGCCATCTAAAAAACTGCCAGAAAAGAGCAAATACAATGGGGAATTCTCAACCTGGGACGATGCCACAGCCAAATATGGGCTCACGGGACTATTTGAAAAATACGGGGTCAC
>NCFD01000422.1 GCA_002281005.1 Acidocella sp. 35-58-6
CACCTGACCATTGACGGTCAGCAAGCTGCCATTCGCCTGGAACGGCAAGGCCAGTTGCATGGCGCCGGTAAAAGCCTCGGGCAATATAAACCCGGTGAGGAGGGTGAACAGCACGACCAGCGATAGAGCTGGGCGTAATTCGCGGGTGATGGACATGGTAGTTCCTATCAAGAAAAAATATGGAAGACACCGAGGAGCATGTCGATGGCCTTGATGCCGATGAACGGTGCGATGATGCCGCCAAGGCCATAGATCAGCAGGTTGCGGCGCAATAAGGCTGCAGCGCCAATCGGGCGGAACTGCACGCCGCGCAACGCCAGAGGCACCAGCACCACAATGATCAGCGCATTGAAAATCACCGCCGAGAGGATGGCGCTCTCGGGTGTTTTGAGTTGCATGATGTTCAGCGCTTCCAACTGTGGGTAAGTGGCCACAAAAATCGCTGGCAGAATGGCGAAGTATTTCGAGATGTCATTGGCGATCGAGAAGGTGGTGAGAGCGCCACGGGTAATGAGGAGTTGTTTGCCGATCTCGACGATTTCGATCAGCTTAGTGGGGTCACTGTCCAAATCCACCATGTTGCCGGCTTCACGCGCGGCCTGGGTACCGGTCTGCATCGCTACGCCCACGTCAGCTTGCGCCAGGGCAGGGGCATCGTTGGTGCCGTCGCCGCACATGGCAACTAGCCTACCGTCAGCTTGCACCTTGCGGATATAATCCAGCTTGTCCTGCGGTGTGGCCTCAGCGATGAAATCATCGACGCCAGCTTCGGCGGCGATGGCAGCGGCCGTCACGCGGTTGTCACCGGTCACCATCACGGTACGAATGCCCATTTGCCGTAGGGCCGCAAAGCGTTCGCGGATGCCCGGCTTCACGATATCCTTCAACTCGATGACGCCGAGCAACCGGCCATTGGCGGTAATTGCCAGTGGTGTGGAACCGGCACGGCCAATGCGGTTCACCGCTTCATCAAATGCCGCATCGGCGGTCAGCCCGTAGGTTTTTAGCACCGATTCAACAGCACCTTTGCGATATTGCTGACCGGCGAAATCCAGCCCCGACATCCGTGTATTCGCGCTAAAAGGTATGAATTGCGCGTCCGGTGGCGTGGCTGGCCATAATTGATAACGGTC
>NCFD01000423.1 GCA_002281005.1 Acidocella sp. 35-58-6
GGCCACCGGGCTTGCAGCCTTTATCGAATAGGGTGACTTGCATGCCGACCTGGGCCAGATGCGCGGCGGCGGTAAGCCCGGCCATGCCCGCACCGATGACCGCAACTGATTTTGGGATACTCATACCAAACAGGTGGCGGCAAACACGTTCCGCCGCAAGGCTACCAGCGCTTCAAAAAATCCTCAGACGTGAGTGGCTGGCTGAAGTATGGCCCCTGCGCACAATCGCAGCCAATGTCTTGCAGCAGGCGGCATTGGGCTTCGCTTTCAACACCGTCGGCCAGCACGCTGCAGCCCATGGCGTGCCCGGCCTCAACAGCGGCAAGAACGATGGCGTTATCGCCGTAGTCCTGGCCGAGGCGCTGCACCATGTGGCGGTCCAGCTTGAGCGTGCCGAGCGGTAGGCGTTTGAGGGCGACGAGGCTGGCATGGCCGGTGCCGAAATCATTCAGCGCAAGGCGAACGCCGAGGCTGGCCATCGCCTTGATGGTAAATATTGTGTCGAGGTCATCGTCGATCAGCATGGCTTCGGTGAGGCAGAGTTCCAGGCGTTCGGAGGCAAGGCCGGTTAACGTGAGCGCTTCAATCAGATGCTTGATAAGGTGGCCGTTGCGTAATTGCCGGTGTGCTAACCGGACTGAGACGATGGCGGGGGCCGGCCATGTTACCCCGTCGGCGCAGGCGCGATGCAGCATCCAGGCGCCGATGTCGTTAATGACCTCAAAATGCTCGGCGATCGGCATGAAGTGATGGGGCAATATGAGGCCGCGGCGGCGGTGCTTCAGGCGGATAACCGCCTCGGCCCCCTCCATGCGGCCCGTTTTGAGGTGGAGATAGGGTTGGTAATGCAGCAGGAACCCTTCATGGGTGAGGGCCTGGCGCATACGGTCGGCAATTCGGCGGCGCTCAGTGACGTCACGCCGGGCCGCCCGGGCACGCAATTCGCGGGCTTCCGAGTCCCCTGACATATCCTGCAGGACCGCTGCCCGCGGTTTAATAAATTCGGCGATGGGGCCAGGCATCGGGAGATAATGTGTGCATGATGTTGATCATGCGCAGAGCATGGTTAACGAGCAGGAAACAAAAAACCGGCGGCGAGATTTAATCCCACCGCCCACTTTGAAGCTTTTA
>NCFD01000060.1 GCA_002281005.1 Acidocella sp. 35-58-6
TCAGCCCCGGCAGCACCACATGCGCACTGGCATCAAACACCTCATCACATGCAGGCGTTTGCCCAGCGGCCACGAACGAGGCGATGATACCATGTTCAACCACCAATCCACCGGCTGCCCCCTCCGGCATCCCGCCCAACGGATTTTTCACCCATAAACGCATTTTTCACCCCATCGGCTCAGGCACCAGCCTGCCACGGAGGGGTAAGCAGCGTCCACCGGGGGGAGTTTGAATTTCTGCAACGGGTTGAGTTTCAACTGTTCAGCTTACGGATGGCGAAAGCGGATACCTGACATTTGCCTCATGACGGAACCGGGCCGAAATCAGTCAGGCAGCTTACGGGTCTGGATCGGAGAAGAGCCTACATCAGTCCCGGGGCAACCCAGATTGAGTTAGCTGGGACGGGGTTTGCTAATCCGGGCCACGAGGAAGCTTGGAGTAGAGCTGCACAGCGTCGATGGCATTCCTAGTGCCACCAGAAAAATCGGAATACTCCACCACCTTCCATATTGTTGGCAGACCCAAAGCCATCAGCGAGACGATGCCTTCGCCTATCTGCAACTCGTGAGCCGTGTGATCTGGGTTTCGGTAACGAGCACGCGGGGCCCTGTTGATGCCGTGATCACCGATAAGCATTATCACCGGCTTTCCAGCGGCTTCGGCTATCTGAAGTTCAATACCAAGTCCTGTTGACGGAAAGCTCGCATCGGCGACGACAAGGTCAGCCTCCTCAACCATTCTACGGTCCCAATCATAGCAAAGCGCCGCCTGATCTGCCCTGGGTTTGATGGATAGCTGAGGGTCACTATCTAATAGTGCGTATTTCACAGAAGAAACTTCCGGCAAGCGACGAAACCCTGCCGCTAGGTCGTGAAGGAAGCCGACGTATGCCTCGAAAATTTCCCTCGGTACATGCGTGAGGCCGCAGGCAATGTAGATTCTCATGTCGCTTCCTATACTGGCGCTCTAACGTTCGGAATCATCAGCTGCTGACCTGTCATCTCACAAGCAATCTCATCCAAAAATTGCTGTGGAGACATTCTGACGAATTCACTTAAAAGCCAGTTCCTTGGCCCGCTTAGGAAGGAATTTAGTTCTGATGGCTTGTATCGACAGATTTCGCTGAGTCGATGCATGGCTGACAGCACCAAAGTGATGGGACAACGATCGATTGAACGGACATGATCTGCCTTCAGATACCACAATGTCTGAGCACCGTTGATATAATGGAAAAAACGACGAAGCTCTTGATTCAATGACCGAAGACCGTCGAGTTCGTGTGGAGTCGGTTTGTCATTCGTGGCCCATACGATTCTCCTAGCAGATTGCAATCCTCGCGATCCGTCCGCGTTTGCAATGACCGCCGATGGCAACGCCCGTTTAAAAAAGCTCCAGTTGGCATCATCGACAGGCTCGGCATTCAAAAATACCTCGCATGAAGCGTCGTCTCTAACGAACCCGACGCTCTTCAAGGGGAGAAATCGTTCCTTGTGACTGGGGTAACTAAGGCAATAAGTCCGATGAATAAAGACAAGATTATACAGAACATCTTCGAGGCTATGAGTATTTGGCAACATGGGCTCTAAGAAATAGGCCGAAAGTGCTGGAACGATCCCACTATTTTTAACTAATATGCCCTCGTTACTGAGCACTATCTTACCGCGCGGGCCACGCATCTGGTGTGCGCGGACACCGTGATGCTGGTCAAATGTCACTCCTTTCGAGGAAAGAAGTGCCTTCGCTGCATTCATGAAACAGTAGTAAAGCACTAATGGAGCTGATTCTATCGCTAGATTCTGAGACGCTTGATGAAAAGCCTTGGATTGCCGCCAATAGAATAGAGCTTCGTCCTCGCCGTTTCGACGAAGCCAGAGGTCGACATAATCGAACGGATCTGTGGTGAGAACGCTCCGCATTTCGAACTGGGCGCTATGAATTGCCTTGTGCAATCGTAATGATTTCGTTCCAATCGCGACCTTTTCGACCACTACGCCCGCCCCCAATCGCAGTTTCAACTAAATTGCCAATAACATTGGCTACTGGCTTCGTAACAGGCGACTGTGGCTGAGTGAAGCGGCTTGAAGGATGGGCGCTGAGCCGGCACGGCGCCACCAAAGCCTTCTAGACATGGGAATGTCCGTTCTTGGGCGATTGCTCCGAGGCCCGGAACGGCTGGGCTGAGCACAAAGCTACCTGCGCGAGGTGAGGTTGAACTTCAGCTTCAGCAAGACGTAGGATGGGCGAGCGCAGCGCTGCCTATCGCTCCTTTTTATGCCGCGATCAGTCGATGGATTACGCTGCGCTCACCCATCCTACAATTTACCCGCTATCGTACAGACCCCCGGCACGGGTCGAAACGTGAGCCCCCCCACCCGGCCACCCGCTTGCAGACCCCACCGCCCGGCGTTTACGCTAAAACCTTGGCCCAAAAATTGCTTGGTTTTCACTATGGATGCACCGGTTTCGCCGCCCACCCCCGCGCCGCCCACAGACCCGCTGCTGGTTCTGCGCGGGATCGTCAAACAATTCCCCGGCTGCCTCGCCAACGACCATGTGGACCTGACCGTCGGCCACCATGAAATCCACGCTTTGCTGGGCGAAAATGGCGCGGGAAAGAGCACGCTCGTTAAAATTATCTATGGGGTGATGAAACCTGATGCAGGGACGATCACCTGGGATGGCAAAAACGTCACCATCGCCAACCCCGCGCAAGCCCGCGCCTTGGGCATCGGCATGGTGTTCCAGCATTTCTCACTGTTTGAAGCCCTGACGGTTGCCGAAAATATCGCCCTTGGCCTGAACAACCCTGAGGACCGGGTGGGGCTGTATGATCGGATTGTGGATATTTCCACCCGCTACGGCCTGCCTTTGGACCCCAAACGCGCCGTGCACGACCTTTCGGTGGGGGAACGCCAGCGTATCGAGATTGTCCGCTGCCTGCTGCAAAACCCGAAATTACTGATTATGGACGAACCAACCTCGGTCCTCACCCCGCAGGAGGTGCAAAAGCTGTTCGGCACGCTGCGGCGGCTGGCGGCGGAAGGCTGCTCGATCCTGTATATCAGCCACAAGCTCGAAGAAATCCGGGCTTTATGCGAACGCGCCACCATCATGCGGCTGGGCAAAGTCACGGCCCATTGCATCCCGGCGGAAAAAACCGCCCGTGAATTGGCGGAGTTAATGATCAGCGCCAAGTTGAAAACCCAGAATTTTGGCGGCCGTGCGGAGAGCACCCAGCCGCCGCGCCTGGTGCTGGATAGGCTGACCATCCGTTCCAACCAGCCTTTCGGGACTGACCTGAAGGATATTTCCTTCGCGGTCGCCCCTGGTGAAATTCTCGGCATCGCCGGCATCGCGGGCAACGGCCAGACCGAGTTGATGGAAGCGCTGTCTGGTGAAATTCCCGCGGGCTCGCCCAAAAACATCCTTCTGGATGGCATTGAGATCGGCCATGAAGGCCCAATGGCGCGGCGTAAACTTGGCTGCTGTGCACTACCGGAAGAACGCAACGGCCATGGCGCGGTGGGCGGCATGACGCTTTCTGAAAACGGTTTCCTCTCCGCCAATCTGCGCGGCGCGCTGCAGCGGCTGGGGCTGATCAACCGCAAACGCACCCGCGAATTCGCAGCCTCCGTGATTGAACGGTTCGATGTGCGCACCACCGGCCCGGAAGCCGAAGCGCGTTCCCTCTCTGGCGGCAATTTGCAAAAATTCCTCATTGGGCGGGAAGTTGTGCAGCAGCCGGGTGTGTTGATTTTAAGCCAACCCACCTGGGGCGTGGATGCCGGTGCCGCCGCCGCGATTTACGAAGCCCTGGTGGCGCTGGCTGAAGGCGGCACGGCGATTGTGATTATCTCGCAGGACCTCGATGAGATTCTCATGCTGTGCGACCGTATCGCCGTGATCGCCGCGGGCCGTGTTTCCGCGCCTGTGAAAGTGAAAGACGCCACGATTGAGCAGATTGGTTTGTTGATGGGCGGCAGCCAGCATGAGGAGCTTGCGCATGTTCCGGCTTGAACCGCGCGGCGAGCGCTCAGCCTTCTGGACCTATGGCTCGCCGGTGCTGGCGGTCGCACTCACCATTCTCACCATGGGCATTATTTTCGCCATGATGGGTGCTCCGCCTGTCACCGCGATCGAAACGTTTCTGATCTCACCGATAACATCTGTCGCCGGATTATCAGCTCTCGCGGTGCGAGCGGCCCCTTTAATCATGATCGGTGTGGGGCTGGCCTTTTGCTACCGCGCCAATGTTTGGAACATCGGCGGTGATGGGCAATTCACCTTGGGCGCGATTGCAGGCGGTGGCCTCGCACTATTTTTCCCAAACGAGGCGTTCTGGTGGTTCTACCCGCTGGTGCTTGTCACCGGCATTCTGGGCGGTATGGCCTGGGCGGCTATTGTGGCGGAACTAAAACTTCGTTTCAATGCCAATGAAATTCTCACCAGCCTGATGCTGGTTTATATTGCGCAATTGGTGCTGGTATGGCTGGTTACAGGCCCCTGGCGAGACCCACATGGCTTCGGCTTCCCGCAATCGGCCATGTTCAGCGCCGAAGCCACCACGCCGATGATTATTTCCGGCACCAGCATCCATTTGGGCTGCCTGCTGGCACCTTTGCTTGCCATCGCGCTCTGGCAAGTCATGGCACGCTCGGTGCTGGGGTTTCAGTTGCGCGTTGTAGGCCAAGCGCCACGCGCCGCCCGCTACGCCGGCTTCAGCAACACCCGCCTAACCTGGATTGCGCTGCTGGTGAGCGGTGGATTATCTGGCCTCGCCGGGATTATTGAAGTCACCGGCCCGGTTGGCCAGCTAACCACCAGCATCACGCCGGGCTACGGGTTCACCGCCGTTATCGTGGCGTTTCTCGGCCGCTTACATCCGCTGGGTGTGATTTTCGCCGGGCTATTGCTAGCGCTTTCCTATCTCGGCGGCGACGCAGCACAGATCAACCTCAACCTGCCCAACGCGATTACCGGCATTTTCCAGGGCGTGCTGCTGTTTTATTTGCTCGGCGCGGATATTCTCATTCTCTACCGACTCAAGCGCGTCCGGCCGGCCGCGCCGGTTATGAAAGCAAGCTGAATGGATTTATTTTACGCCACCAGTTTCGTCCTCAGCATCATCAGCGCGTCCACACCGCTGCTGCTGGCGGCATCCGGAGAGTTGATCACCGAGAAATCCGGTGTATTGAATCTCGGCGTGGAAGGCATGATGCTGATCGGCGCGATTGCCGGGTTCGCCACGGCGCATGACACGGGTAGCGCACTGCTGGGCGTGCTGGCCGCGGCTGGTGCCGGAATTATCATTTCGCTTATTTTCGCAGTTCTCACACAAACTTTCCTTGCCAACCAAATCGCCGCCGGTCTGGCGCTGACCATTTTCGGCCACGGCTTCGCAGCATTGCTGGGCGCTGGCTATGTCGGCATTGCCGCACCCACGCTGCCAAAATTGGCATTTCCGCTACTTTCCAAAATTCCGTTTTTTGGTCCGGTATTATTTGACCAGAATATTCTCATCTATTTTTCGTTCGCCATCCTCATTGCGATCTCCTGGTTCCTCCGCAAAACCCATGCCGGGCTGATATTGCGCGCGGTGGGTGATAACCATGATGCCGCCCACGCGATGGGCTACTCGGTGTTAAAAATCCGTTATGGCGCGATCGCTTTTGGCGGTGCAATGGCAGGCATCGCAGGTGCGTATCTCTCACTCTATTATTCTCCACTCTGGTCGCAGGACCTCGCCTCCGGCCGTGGCTGGATTGCCCTGGCTCTGGTAGTATTTTCTGCTTGGCGCCCCTACTGGCTGCTTGCTGGCGCTTATTTGTTCGGCGGCATCACCTATCTCTCGCTCTATATGCAAGGCTTGGGTGTGCCCATCCCCTCACCGCTCATTTCCGCACTACCCTATTTTGGCACAATCATCGTACTGGTGCTGATCTCGCGTGACCGGCGGCGCACCCGCCTGAACCAACCCGCCTGCCTCGGCAAGTCCTTCCATGCCGTGGTCTAATTTCAAAAACATATGACTTTAACAAGGAGAGTTTAAAATGACGACAATCAAGCGACGCGGCTTTACAGCCCTTTTGGGCGGCGCCGCCCTGGCAGCCCCTGGCGTGATGCGTGCCTCACGCGCCGATGCACCACTGAAAGCTGGCTTTGTTTATCTCGGCCCAGTGGGTGATTTTGGCTGGACCTATCAACATGATGTGGGCCGTAAAATTGCTGCCAAAGCGCTGGGTGCTGCCGTGCAAACCAGCTTCGTTGAAAATGTGCCGGAAGCCCCGGAATGCCAGGCCGTGTTTCAGAATCTCGCTTCCTCTGGACACAAAATCATTTTCGGCACCTCGTTCGGCTACATGAATTATATGCTTAAAGTGGCCGCCCAGTTTCCAGACGTGAAGTTCGAGCATTGCACCGGCTACAAGCAGGCCCCTAACCTTTCCACCTACGATATCCGCTTTTATCAGGGCCGGTTCGTGCAAGGCGTCATCGCCGGCAAACTCTCAAAAGCCGGGGTGGCCGGCTATATTGGCTCGGTGCCGGTGCCTGAAGTTGTACAGGGCATGAACGCGTTCCTGCTCGGCATGCAAAGCATCAATCCTAAAGCTCAGCTTAAATTCATCATGATTGATAGCTGGTACGACCCCGGTAAGGAAGGCGACGCTACCAAGGCGCTGATCGACCAAGGTTGCGACATCATCACCCAGCACACTGATAGTCCCGCCCCGCTACAAACCGCTGCAAGCCGCGGCATCAAGGCATTTGGCGAATCAACTGACATGATCAGCTTCGCACCAAAGTTCGAACTTTCAGCTTCAGTGAACGATTGGGGCGGCTACTACACCAAGCGCATGAAGGCTGTGCTGACCAAGGAATGGACCAGCGGCGATACCTGGGGCGGTTTTGCCGAAGGCATGCTCACTATGGCACCGTTTCGTAACATGCCTGATGATGTCGCGGCGCTGGCAAAATCGACTGTCGCAGAC
>NCFD01000424.1 GCA_002281005.1 Acidocella sp. 35-58-6
ACTTTTGTTTTATGAGTAAAATAATTCGGATATCGAAAAATGTTCTGCAGGTTCGCTGTCGGCAACCGCTTTGTTGCCCGCGCTAAAACTAGCTTCAGCACCGCCGCAAAGTTTGCAGCGGTCCGGCGTTTCGCGCCCGCCACCCGGGCCGCCACGGCTGTCGAATTCGCCCTGATCGGTGTCGCGTTTTTCTTGTTCATATTTAGTATTTTTATCTTCTCACTCGACCAATTCCTGCAAACGGTGCTCGACGATTCAGTCCGAACCGCCTCTCGCCAGGTGCAGCTCGGCAAAATAACCACCGGCAGCGCCTTCGTCACGGCGGTTTGCAGCGAATTTGGCGTGGTCGCCCCCAATTGCGCAGGCAGCTTGCAATATGCCGTGCAGGGCGGTTCATATTTTGGCACGGGCGGCATTACCGCTGCCGCGTTCAGCGCTTCGGGCAACCTGAGCACCCCTGCCGCATTCAGCAATGTCACCGCCACCGGGGCTGGGGTTCCGGCTTATTTGCTCGTGCAGGTTGCCTACCCCTTGCCTTTTATCGTGATGGCCGTGCCGAGCGGGGTGGCGACCGAAAACGGCACACCCTCGCTCTATTCCGCCGTTTCCACCGAGATGGAACCATAATTTGCCCCATTTGAATCTCAAGGCCATTTTCAACCGCCGTGCCACCGCCGCTGTCGAATTCGCGCTGATGGCGCCGTTTCTGCTGGTTCTGTTCATCGGCGTCATCGAAATCGTCACGCTGTACCGGACCGAAGCGAAGCTGAACACCATGGTGATCAGCGTCGCGCAAATGGTCGCCATCCAAAACCAAACCACAACTTCCGGTGTTTCAATTATCCCCTCCTCGGGCACCAACCAATCTTCCCTGCAGGACATCTGCCAAGGCGCGATCCTCGGATTAGCGCCCTTCCCGCCTGAGGGCATGACCTTGGCGATTGCCGGCGTCACACTGGAATCCGGACCCACCGGCCTGCCTAACGTCAACACGGCCACCTCCAAAGTGTACAACGCAACCAACACCTACGACGCCTGGGAGGGTGACCTCACAGTGTCGGGCACCACCTGCAATACCGCCACCACCACATCCATCGGGCTGGCCAACGCTGAAAAGCTCGCCACA
>NCFD01000425.1 GCA_002281005.1 Acidocella sp. 35-58-6
CGGCGCCTTAATCATCTCAAACACCGGCCACAAATCTACATCCGCCGGGGCGTTATCACGGATCGGCTCAATAATTTTCGGGTCGTAATGCAGCGCATAAGCGCTACCCCCGACGGCATCCAGTACCGAACGCGCTGAGATTCGCGCCAGATAATGCCATTGCGCGTCACTAAGATCACCAAACGGCGCGTGGATCACCCGCAGATGCGCCTCCAATGCGGCCATTGTCGGAAAATTTTGCGGCGCGTCCGACATATAATCGCGAATCCGCGCCAACGCCGCCTTTGGGATGTGCGGCCCAATATCGTTCAGCACCAGTGCGGTAATCGGCGAATTCCCGGCGGCTGCCGTCATCATGCCGCAAATGCCACCAAGCGAGGTGCCCACCCAAGCCACCGGCTTGTTGATTGCCGCCAGCAAGTGCGCCAGCGCGGCCACATAGCTCGGCGGCTGATATAATGCCCCGCTTGGCAACCAATCAGACCTCCCGCGGCCCGGCAAATCCGGGCAGATCACATGAAAATGCTCAGCCAGCTTCATCGCCAACGGATCAAAATCCCGGCCATTGCGGGTCAGCCCATGCACGCACACCACCGCTGGCGCCGCCGGGTTACCAAACTCCATATATGCCAGCCGGTAAAAGGCCGTGCCGAGCAAATATGGAACAGACCCTGCACGCGCCATGATAATAACCCCTAAATTATATTTTTAGCCCGCAAATCGTTGAGGGCCGGCTCATCCAATCCCAGCCAACTGGCTAACACATCATTCGTATGTTCACCCAGAATCGGCGGCGGCAAACGATAGTCAGCCGGTGTTTCCGAAAGCCGTACCGGATTAGCAACAAGCTTCATGGCAACGCCGCTGCCATGCTGCATCTCAATCAAATTGTTCCTGGCGATAACATGCGGATCAGCAAACACCTGTTCAAGGGTGTTAATCGGCCCGCAGCCAATTTTCAGCGCCTCAAGTTTTTCAATCCACGCCGCCGTGGTCATGGTTTTCATAATGACCGCCAGCGTGTCGGTCACCAGTTGGCGGTTCATCACCCGCGCCGCGTTAGTGACGAAACGCTCATCGGCCAGCAGCGCCTCGGCGCCAAAATTATTGCAGAACTTCGCAAAA
>NCFD01000426.1 GCA_002281005.1 Acidocella sp. 35-58-6
ATGAGACCGGATGCACTATTAGTCAATACTGCTCGATCAGCCCTGATCAAGATGGATGATTTAGAGACTGCATTGAAACTGGGTCGGCCCGCTCAAGCATCCATTCTGGAACGGATGGAGCAGGACAAATACGACCCGCATGCCCTGCCCTCGCCGCTGATTGGCCATAGGCCGCCGACGTTTAATTTGCCGGGGTTTAATGGTGCTCCGGGATTTTCCAATACCGACCTGGCAGCACCGACGCAGCCGATGCTGGTAAACTGGTTTGCCTCATGGTGCATGCCGTGCGCGCAGGAAGCACCGATGATCGCACAGCTTGCAAAAACCGGGCTGCCGATCTGGGGAATTGCGTATGAGGATCAGCCGGATGCGCTGGCATCGTACTTCGCGCAATACGGCAACCCTTATGCAAAACTAGCACTTGATACCTCTGGGCTGACGGCGATCAACTGGGGTGTTTATGGCGTGCCGGAAACTTACCTGATCGATAAAGCTGGCATTGTACGCTGGCGCTGGGCAGGCGCGATTACCGATGATGTTCTGGCCAACGGCCTAAACCCGCTATTGGCCAAATACGCGTGAAAACACTTTTATTCATGCTGCTGCTATTACCGGGGCTGGCACTGGCACAGGCGCAAAACCCGGCGCAAACGGTAACGCGGGACGGCGTAACACTAACCCAAGCGCAGGAGCAGCGGGCCGAAGCGATTGGAGACCAGTTGCGCTGCCTCGTGTGCCAGAACGAGAGCATCGAGGGTTCATCAGCTACTTTGGCAAAGCAGTTGCGTATCATTATACGTCAGCATGTGGTGGCGGGTGATAGTGACAAGAGCATTATGGATTACATGGTGCATCGCTACGGAATTTTTGTGCTGCTGAAACCGCCGTTTTCGCGGCTGACATTGTTGCTGTATGCAACACCAATTCTGGCACTGATTTTAGGATTTTTGGTAGCCTGGCTGGCACGGCGGCACAAAACGCCACCACCGCCGCCCTTGGATGACGCCGAACAGGACCGGTTGGAGAGATTGCTTAAATCATGATCTGGATTTTAATGGCCGTCCTGGCGGTAGCGTTGATGCTGCCGCTCCTCCTGGTGTTTCGCAGCCGTGGCCGCGTG
>NCFD01000427.1 GCA_002281005.1 Acidocella sp. 35-58-6
AAATTGCTATCTTATATAAGTTATGGAACAAGGGATCTTAAGAGTGGAGAGGAACATTCCCGTCATGAGCATACCGCAACTTTTAGTGCATAATCCGGAAGACAATGTCGGCGTTGTCGTTATTGAGAACCTCAAGGCCGGCACCGATATGTTATGCGTAATTACGAAAACCAATGAGACCTTTCACTTGACCGTGAATGATGACGTCCCGATTGGCCATAAGGTGGCGTTGCGTGACCTGAAAGCAGGTGACACCGCGATTAAATATGGCGAAGACATCGGCAAAATGGTGGCTGATGCCCGCAAAGGCAGCCATGTTCACACACAAAATCTCAAAACGAAACGCTGGTAACCGGAGAGCGTATGATGAATGAAATGACCCTGACCGGCTGGCGCCGCGAAAATAACCGCGTTGGCGTACGCAATCATGTTTTAATTTTACCGCTGGATGATTTGTCCAACGCCGCCTGTGAGGCCGTAGCCAACAACATCAAAGGCACTATGGCGATTCCACACGCCTATGGGCGTTTGCAGTTCGGTGAGGATTTGGAGGTGCATTTTCGCACCCTTATCGGCACCGGCTCCAACCCAAATGTCGCTGCAGTCATCGTGATCGGGATCGAACCGTCATGGACCGGCCGGGTGGTGGATGGCATCCGCAAAACCGGCAAACCTGTTGAAGGTTTCTGGATCGAACAGCATGGCGACATCAACACCATCGCTTCCGCTTCGCGCAAAGCCAAGGAATTCGTGCAGTGGGCCTCCGAGTTGAAACGCGAGCCCGTGCCCGTTTCAGACCTTTGGATTTCGACCAAATGCGGCGAAAGCGATACCACCACTGGCCTCGCCTCCTGCCCGGCGGTTGGCAACATGTACGATAAACTTATCCCACAAGGTATTTACGGCGTGTTTGGCGAAACCTCGGAAATCACCGGCGGTGAGCATCTGGCACGCAAGCGGGCCATCTCCCCGGAGATCGAGGAAAAATGGTATAAAATGTGGAAGGCCTACCAGGAAGATGTGATCGAGGCCCATAAGACCGACGATCTTTCAGACAGCCAGCCTACCAAAGGCAATATCCTCGGCGGCTTAACCACCATTGAGGAAAAGGCCC
>NCFD01000061.1 GCA_002281005.1 Acidocella sp. 35-58-6
CGAGCCGATCTAGCTGCAAGCAAAACCCCCGGCAACATCCGGCCGGGGGTTCGGTGTCTCATAAAATACCGGCTTTAGTTCAGGACAATTTCAACCCGGCGGTTCTGCGGCTCACGCACACCCGGGCCTGTTGGCACCAGCAAATGCGTCTCACCAAAGGCATGAATTGAAATCTCTGATGCCGGAACGCCATCAACCACCAACTGGTCAGCCACTGCCTTCGCTCGCCGCTCCGAGAGCCCCTGGTTATAGGTTGGCGTACCGGAAGTGTCGGTATAACCTGACACATTGATGGTGGTGACGCCGGTTATGTGAGAATCTGAAGCGGCATCAGCAATAACCTGAGTCGCGCGCGGTGTCAGATCATATTTATTCCAGTCGAAAAATACCAAGTAGGTTTTGGCCGGCGCAGGTGCTGGCGATGCCATCGGTGCCGGGCTGGGGGCGGGCGCCATAACAGGCGGAGCAAACAGCACATAGCGTAGCCCTACCGTGAAGGTATGCGAAACATCATTGGTGAATTTATCGCTGATACCTTGGTTGGAAAAATTCGTGCTATAGGTTCGGTCGCCGATCAGCATCATGAACCGGTATTCCGCTGTCAGGGACAATTGCGGCATCATCGGCAGCGGATAACTACCACCCACAATCAGGTCGTAGGCGAAACTGCCGCGGGTACCGCCGGTTCTCAGCGACTGCGGCGCAGAATTTATGATTTGCGAGAGATCGCGGTTGAACTTCACCCACTGGTAACCAACACCCGCACCAACATAGGGAGTGATTGGAAACGCCACGGGGATATCATAAAGCACGTTCAGCATCGGGCCATATTTCTCCTCGGCCCCAACTCCCTTACCATTGTAGTGAATTATGAAAGGGCTTCCAATGCTTGCCGTCACCGAGTCGGACTGTTGAGTGTTACGGATAAAATCGCCGTCCAATTCGACCCGGAAGCCGTTGCCAAGCCCATAGCCAACACCCGCGACCACAGCGTAATCGGTGCTGAATTCATTTTTATACTTGTAAGCTTCAAACGAACTAGCCGGGGGCGGGAACTCTAATGAAGAACTGGTCGTCATCAAAAGGCTTGTACCGCCGCCCAGGCTTACGTAAGGCCCGCTCACCGGTGCCGCATGCGCGAACACGGGTACCGCCAAACACGTTGTTGCCGCTAAAGCCAATTTGATCTTCATAACGCCCCCATCTGAAGTATCAAAACAATCATGCACCTTTTCGCTCTGAAAGTGACATTACTTTTTCTCAACTTTACCCAAATGGAACAGCGTTGCATTTGCGCCACAAATTGAACCATCCCGATATATTCCAGGCTCAACTACATGGTTATTCGCTACAGCGGAGTAACTGTGTAGTTGAGCAATACGGCAATATCTTCAACTATAGCGGGATTCAGCCACGTATATGGCGTGACACCACTTGGCGAGACAGTGGTTTGCAGGGCGACTGGAAGCGCCTGAACGGTGGTTTGCTGCAACGTGAAAACCCATTTGCCAAGCCCGCTGCCAATCGGCGCCATGGCAACCGGTTCGGGAAAATTCTGCGGCGTCGTAACGGCATCGCTAGGATCAGTGAACGCCGAATTATCCGCCAATGGCGCATTGACAATTCGCAAAGTAACCGGGGTGGAAGGACCGGCAACACCGGCTGGCGATGTCACAACCAAGTCCAGCACCAGGGGCGAAGCGTTCTGGTAAAGCGTGGCGTCTTTTAACTTTAAAAATATTGTCGCTTGATTGACGGTAATTGTGCCAGCCTTTGATGTGAATGGAAAGTTCGCTGGTGTCAGCGCCCAGGTCAGCGTCGGCGCCGCGCCGGAGGGGGTAATGAACTGAGCCCATTGTGAACTAAAATCGACCGAGGACCGCAACAGAACGGCTTGCCCCGGCGGCTCTGCCGGAAGTGCGGCAGTGGCGGCATTGGCAAGTTGAGCGCCCCCGTTACGGGCCGTGTAATTGATCTGAACCACCACATCACTGACTGTTTGGAAATCAAAACCATTATTCGCCTGACCCATCTCAATTTGCCATGAACTGATTGCTCCCGCTAATTCAAACGGCAAATATCGATCATCAGTGATAATATAGTGGAGGGTAGTTTCAAACAACCCATAGTCTGGTGCATAGGTTGTGCCCGACAGCGTGCCGCCGTTGGTGGTAGATATAGATTGCCGTATTTGCGGGTAAGTGAAGCGCGTATCTTTTGAGGTCGGCGTTGATTGATCGGCATATGGGGGTGTCGCATCACTCGTCATGCGGATTGAGCTGCGCAACAAACTCAATGTACAGTTTACGCTCGAAGGCCGGGTACTCGAAGTAAACTTGACGATCACACCTGCCCACTTGATCCGGCGCATATAGTGGCCTGGGTAATCTTGATCGAATAGAGACTCGGGTATCGATATGAAACAACTACCGGTTTCCTTCAAGGTCTCCAACGCCATGGGATCAAACGCCAGCAACGATATCTGCCGGCCGATTTCATATTCCCGAATATTATTATCAACATGGGCAACCTGCATCCGTTGCAAATCCTGGATCAGACCGTCAGCGGCGAGCAAACCTTGGTGTAGATTATCCCAGTAGCCAGGCTGAATAAATGTGGCGGACGGTAATGCGAGCTCCAACCGGTAGCAGGCTTCGGCCCGCTTTGCCATTTGCCACGCCAGATTATAGGCTTGTAAATATACCGACGATATTTGGGCAATCATCCAGTCATAGAGCTGTGTATTCGTAAATTTTGTTTGCAGGAATTGGGCAACCGCCTGCGCCTGTTGGGTTTTTAGGTCATGATCAGCAAGCTGAAATTTTGCAATATCGACCTTCATCTGTGCGATCGGAGTTTTTGCGCGGTCAATTTCATTGAGCTCATCCTGGCTCAGTGTCACTTCGCGCTGCCAGGCCGCTTGACGAACTTGCGAACGTGCCACGTCACTGGCCATGCGCGCCCCACCTTCAAGCCCAGCGGCGATGGCATTTGCAACTCTGGCCGAGGCGCCCGTACTATGGCCCGCGTTATTACCACCGTCTCTTAGTTTGAGGGTAGCGCTTCCACCAACTCCCGTAACACCAGCATCGATTTCAGGGAATACGTAAGCCACTGCCGAGCCAGTATGCAATGCTGCTGCCACCACCTTGGCTATTGCGGCCGCTGCGTTCAGCGTTGCTGCAGTTATCTCTCCGGAATACATAAAAGGTTGCGCGGAATACCAATCGTGGCGGTCTTGGACACGCTGGCGGTACAACACTAAATCCTGCTGTTCAGTCTGCGCTTCCTGTAGCCGTTTCGAGAGCGCCAGGCGCATTTGTTGCAGCAGGCTTACTTCCTGTGTAACACGTAAAATAGCCAAGGCATCGGCATCATCTTTCTCCAAAGCTGATAATAGCGCATTGCCCAGCGCGCGAACCTCATGACAAAAATCGAGAGCCTGCCGATATAAAATTGCATAACGATAGATCGGCGAGGGCTGCGTCAGTGCTCCCATTACCTGTGACAGATCAAGCCCCGCGGCAGCAGCCTGCACCAGCAAGCCTGGCGGAATTGGTGGCGCAAGCAGGGGTAATTGCTCAACCACGCCATCAATGTTTTGACAATTACGAATTTTAGTCAGCCGGTCGTCAATGGTATCCCACAAACCCAAAAGCTGCTGGTTTGCTGGCAAACAAAAATATAGCGCAGTCGATAATGGGCTGGGGGCATAAGGTAGTGGTGTTGTAGGAACCAGTTGTCCCGCTTGCGATGGGATTGCATTTTCCAGAGCTACCAACGGGTCCGAAAGATCATCTGCAGTGAGCGATGTTGCGATTTGATTGTACGACATTGCCGGAGCATCAGCGCGGGGTATCGTAACCGGTCGCGGACCTAAAATTTGCTCACCCCGCACATAAAGCTGGGTGGCTTGTGTAATCGTCTCCCGGGTGTTCTGACGGAATAAATTATCGCCCCACGAAATTAAGCACTGCACATATGCCATTACCGTGGTGCGTTGAAATGCTGTTTGACGCAGCCGTGCAACTGCAAAAGGCGTGAACGGCGTTGCCATTGAGGCCGCGACCTGCTGCTGAAAACTCTCAATCTCGGCCTGGTAGTTAGGGTCATTTGTGTCAACCATCGCAATCAGGCCGGCAAGCGAGGTCGCCGTTGTTTGCTGATAGAATGACTTAACTTTCCAAAATCCATACGGAAATGAATTGGTTTCTCCGGGCGGAGGCACGGGATAAAGGTCGGTAGGGTCGAAAATGTAGCGATACCATTGCTCGGCCGCAGAAAATTGCTGATTTTGCAGAAGTTGATAGGCAATGAGAGATGGCGCGTGAAAGAACAGTTCCCAGTTATATTGTGAATAGGCACCGTCTGGAGAGAAATCGACGTCGTCGGCAGGATACGGGGTCGCGACGACGGACTTAGGGTTATATTCACTGAAAAAGTCGCCCCCCATTAGCAACTGGACCGGCGTGGGCGTGGGTGGCGCCGGCCAATTTGGGGTCGGATCGCTCGGGTGTTGCCACTTCAGCAAAACGTCGAAGCCACCAATGTTCAGCGCCTCAATAAAAGAACAAACCTGCCCGTGATAAAACGAGCGGTATAGATAATTCGTCCCATGCAGCATAATCGGCGCATTTGGTGTCCACGGACCAATCCAGTTGAGAAATCCGGCAGCGGTGACGTTAAGCGATGCGGCTGCCATAGCTGGCTTTGCAGGCACGGCGGCCGCCGCCCCGAGCACCGGTACATTCAGCGTTGCGACAGCACGGTTAACGGTTGGCAGATTTGCAAATGACGCAGCTTCATAGCCCATAACCGGTAATCGGCTGGTGGGAAAATAAGCCACTGGCGCGTGCTGAATGCCGTAATTGGCCTGATTGGCAACGCTCCATCTCCACACCCACGAATAGGTCTGCGGCGTCACGAAAAAAACATTAGTGTCGTCTTGCTCGAAAAAAACATCTTGGCTGGTGAACTCACGATACTGGTGCGGATACACCAGATAGGTCACTGACTCGGGGGTCCACCTAAGTACCGCAACATCGGTCATATCATTCGCGATCTGATCAACCGAGGTATCGGTGTTTGGGACTTGGCCAGTTTTAAGACTCACCGGTGGGCCAAGCAGCACCTGTCCTGTTTGCGGCGCTGGGCCGTTGAACTGCATACCATAAATACCCATGGTCAGTGGCGGCACGATGGGTGCCTGATATGGGTCTGATGAGTCCGGGACGACAGTTAGGCCACCCTGCAAATGGCAGCCAGACAGCGTAAACCGTCCAACCCATAAGCCTTCACCGCCGCTGTAATTACCCATCTACAGCCTCCTCATATTATTGCGTTGGCGCAATATAAATTTGCCACGACTGAATGAAACACTCGACCCGTAATGTATCCAGCGTGTCAGACGGTGCCGGGGGTACCGCCTTGAAGGTAAAGTAGCCCGGATCAACACTGCCGTCGGCACGGATGCAGTCGGGATCAACGTCCTGCAGTGCTACATAAGGTTGGTCGCCTTTTGGCAACAAATAATCCGGGCTGCCCTCTAGGCTATTAGCATTGGCTTGAATATACTGCTGACGCTCGGGGGTATTAACCGGTACAAATAAAGGCGGACCGTCGGATATTTTTTTCGCCGCCCATTTATCCTCGTTGTAACTACTCCACGCAATTTGTACACGCACCCATAAAAGCGGCGGTGCCACGGGGGCCGCGCCACCACCCTGCGATGGCACCGGCGCTGTTGGCGGCGCGATCGAGATTTTTTTAAAAATCGGCCAAAACACAAAAGGACGCCGATTGTAAACAACCGGCACCACGTCAACCCCGCCGATATCTAAATCGACTTTCTCCCACTGGGTCCAGTAATTGGCGTTCACAAATTGGCGCCAATAATAATTTGGCGGCGTACCGTGATCACGGGCAAATACATACACCGCATCAATGCCGTTAGTTGGATCAATGTCGTGATACATGCCACAAACATGCAGGTGAGCTATCGCGTTCAACCCCGACAGGTAGTGTTGATACGCGGTCTCCACCGAGTCGCTTGTAACTGCGCTTTTTTGCAGTTCTTGCTGTAGCGACGAAAATAAATCGGTTTTGTCATCGCGCAATGTTGGGTCTAGCCAATTTTCAGGATACAGAAAAATCTGCCGATTGGCGGACCAAAGCTGATATTGCTGCATCGATACCCAGGCCTGCGAAGCACCGGCCGAAGCGGTCACGCCAGGTTCTAAACCCATCAAGGCACGGTTGACATAAAGCTGTAGCGACTGGGTCGCCTGAATCAAGCGGGATGTCTGCATGCATGACGACATTTCCGGATCGATGAGTAGCTGACCGAATAAATCGTCTGGAACACTGAACGTCTCACCAAAGGCCGTTTGACTGTTGGCAATTAACCAGGCGACCAGCGCATCACGCTGCGCGACACGTAAGGGGTCCCGCAGAGATTTGCCGATGGCCGGCCATTGCGCCACCGCATAACCAGATTTTACCAGCGAGACGATGTCGTTAGCCTGCGCCACTGTTATCTCCGCATTTATCCATGCGCGCACATTTGCGACGTTGGTGCCGAGCAATGCGAGTGCTGTAAAGCATGTGGTCAGCCTGGCGAGTGTGGCGGGGTCCCAGTAGCTGTCGGGGTAGGTAAAATTGAAGCCGCTGGCACCAGTCAGCGCCGCCAGATCGTTGACTGACCACGTATTGTTGCTGGCAGCGACCAAGCCTGCAAGATAAGCGCTCTGGGTGATCATGGGCGTTGGCAGCCGCGGCGGCATCAATGCGGTAAAAGGCTGGCCTGGCGTGAGCTTGGTGCGGGTCGTGGCCATCGTAACCAGCTTGGCGAAGCCCGGATAAAGTTGTGTGACCACAGGCGGGGAATTAGCTGCCGGTA